>JAJAZK010000363.1 GCA_026785765.1 Rhodoferax sp.
ACCCAGCGCCGCCATCCAGTGGGCGCGTGGTCGTGGTGATCGCCATCCGCGTGATCGTGTGGATCCAGAACTGCACTCATCAAGATTTCCTTCTATTTCGACCCGACCCTGTCACAGGCCCGACTTCCCAAAACTTCGCCCTTGGTCCTCGTGCCGAATTTGACGGCGCCAGAAGCTGCCAGCCGTAGCAATTATTTGCGCGCTTGCTTGACCTCGGCCGGTTGCACCAGTTGCCCAGTCTTGTTCGACCAGTTGTTCTTGGTAAAAGACATGACTGCCGCAAGATCCGTATCGCTCAACTGCCTCCATGCCGGCATGGCGCCATTGTTCTGGCCGTTGAGCAGGATCGCAATCAACTTGCTCTTGTCTGCATCCAGAACAACCGCCGCGCCGTCGATCGTCTTGATGGGACCGGCGCCCTTACCATAGGGCTGGTGGCATGCCACGCAGTTGGCCGCATACACCTTTTCGCCACGTTTAACGATATCTTCGACCGTCCAGACCTTGGTCGGATCGTCCGCTCTTGCAGCCATCTTCTGCATCTCGCCGTCTACCCACTTCGTGTAGTCCTGCGCCGACACCACTTTGACGTGGATCGGCATATAGGCATGCTCCTTGCCGCAGAGCTCGGCGCATTGTCCATAGAAGTCACCGATCTTCTCCGCCCGAAACCAGGTATCGCGCACAAACCCGGGAATCGCATCCTGCTTGATGCCAAACGAGGGCACCATGAAGGCATGGATGACGTCGTTGGCGGTCGTGATGACACGCACCTTCTTGTCCACCGGAACGACCAACGGGTTGTCGACCTTGAGCAGGTAGTTGTCCACTGTCTCCCCAGCCTTTGGCCCGCCGGCATCGGACATCGCGCGGTGGCCGCTGTCTATCGTGGAGACAAAACCGATGCCTTCACCCTCACCCTTGATGTAGTCGTAGCCCCATTTCCACTGCATGCCGGTGGCCTTGATAGTCAAGTCCGCGTTAGTAGTATCTTTCATGGCCACGATCACCTTCGTTGCCGGCAAGGCCATCAGGATCACGATGATGAACGGAATCACGGTCCAGACCACCTCCACCGTCACCGACTCGTGAAACGTAGCCGCCTTGTGCCCGACAGACTTGCGATGCTTCCAGATTGAGTAGAACATGACCGCAAAAACGGCCAGGAAAATCACCGTACAAATGATCAGCATGAACCAGTGCAGCCATGCCTGCTCGGCGGCAATCCGGGTCACTGGCGGGTGCAAATTGAGCTGGTTGACGGCTGGGCCACCCGGCAAATCGTTCACCGCGTGCGCCAGCGAAAACACGGTGCTGGCAAACCATGTCACGAGGACGGATAACGGCCACGCCAGTTTGCCCAGTATGCTCTTCATCATGTTCACTTAGTTATGCCCAAAAATTTCACCTGTCCGCGCTGCTGCGACCATCAGGCCAAACGCAGCGCATGACGTATCTCGCGCGCCAGTTCCGGCCTCAGCTCTGGTCGCACAAACCGGCCCACCTGCACCCGTTTTCCCTGTGCCGACAACTCAATCAGGGACCGGTCACCCGAGCCAGGCTCGACCCGCACCCACTCGCGGCGAAACTCGGAACGCTGCAGCCTCCCGCCATGCTCGAGTTCAACCACCAGACTGGAACCGGCAAGGAGAATCGTTTCGCCATCGGTCGCGTGGCGCGCGTACACCGCAAATGCCACACCGACCAAGATAACTTCAATCCATGCAAACGGCAGCACCAATTTGGCGCCTTGGAACCAGAAAACGGTTCCAATACCCAACGAAACCACGCACAGGGAGAGGTACATCCAGCCGAGTTGCCGGGGCGTCACCGAACAATTACGCCGCAAGAACCATTGGATGTTGTGCCCTTGCACCGTTGCGAAGCGAAAAACCAGATTCGTCACGCAAATTACCACTACTGCGCCGCCCGACGCGACCGGCTGCAGCGAAAACAACAGGAAAATGCCCTTCTTTCCACTGGAGGCATTGTAGCCCACCAACCTCGCCCGGTCCGGTTGCCAAAACGCATTCCAGAGTGTCACGCAGGGCCACTGCCAGCCCTTCCGCCAGCGCGCAAGATGCGCCGCATTTCATCCAGCGGCAGGCTGGTCTCGGGCTTGAGCGTCAGGCGCGGGGCGGCCTTGATGGCGTGACCGTAGATGACCTCGAAGCTCAAAGACGGTCGTTGCGGCGACACCCCCTGCGCGGCGCCCAGGGCCTGCAGCAATTGTTGATGCCATTGCCGTGCGCGCAGCCCCGCAAAGCGGTGGTGGTGCAGGTTGCGCCCGAGTTGGCGCAGTTCCTGCAGAGCCCGCCGCGGATCGTCGAAAGTCAGTGTGATGTGCTCCATGTCCATCACCGGTTCGGCAAAACCGGTATTGACCAGCATGTCACCCCAGTCATGCATGTCCGTGAACACGTGCGCCGGTGGTGACCAGCCGCGCGCCTTGTAAACCTCGCGCAGTTCGCGCACAGTATCCGGTCCGAGGCAGGAGAACATCAAGAATCCGTCAGTGGCCAACCAGCCATGCCACTGAGCAATCAAGGCCTGCGGAGCCGCCGCCATGTGCAAGGCCATGTTGGCCCAGACCATCTGCACCGAAGCCGCAGCAGGCAGGCCGAACACCGGGCGCGGCGCGCCCCAGGCCATCTGCCGCCACCACGGCTTGCGCAAATGCTGCTGCGACAGCGCGGCGTTCGCATCGACTTCGACCACATGGCAGGCGGCCTGCGGGTAACGCTGCACCAACGCGTCGTGGGTCTTCAACCCGCCCCGGGCTGGCTCCCAGTCGACCCAGGCCTTGGGCACCAGTTTGATCCATTGCAGCCGCTCCTCCATACGCCGACCGACCTCTTCGTGCAACCAGGGAGACTCCGCGTGGCGCCAGGCGTGCCAGCGCGCGGCAGCTACCGGATCGATAGAGGGGGGCAGCTCGGCGGGCATCGGATTGTGGGAGTGGCGCGCCGCGAGTATATTGAAACCATGTTCCGCGCCTTGTTGCACAGGATATCGGCGCACCTGCCCAGCCAATGCGCCGTCTGCCATGCATGGCCGACGCAACCGGTTTGTGAAGCCTGTGTGGTGCGCTTCGCCCAGCCGCGCCCGCGCTGCCGTACCTGTGCCCTGCCGCTTGCTGCACCGGTCGACCAGTGTGGCGACTGCCTGTTGGCGCAAAGGCCGCTGGACGCGTGTGTGGCGGCGGTCGGGTACGAGTACCCGTGGTCGCGACTGCTGGTGGAGTTCAAGTTCCACGCACGGCCCGGTTGGGCCGACAGTTTCGCCACGTTGCTGCGCAGCGCGCCGTGGGTGGAGCCAGGGCTGGAGCGGGCCAACCTCGTGTTGCCGATGCCGCTGTCGGCAAGGCGCCTGCGCGAGCGTGGCTTCAACCAGGCGCTGGAGCTGGCACGCCATTTGTCGCCAACCAAGCTGCGTGCCGACATCCTGCTGCGCATCCGCGACACCCCAGCGCAGACCACGCTGGGGCGCGCGCAACGGCTGCGCAACGTGCACCACGCCTTCGCAGTCGAACCGCGTTACGCGCCACTGCTGGTCGGCGCCCGCGTCGTGCTGGTGGACGACGTCATGACCAGTGGCGCATCGATGTTTTCTGCCGCCTCAATACTGAAGGAGGCTGGCGCGGGCCATATCACCGGGATGGTCATGGCACGTGCCGACCCCCCAATGACCCACGATGGCGCGCCCGGACAATAGGCGCCATGTTCCATATCGTTCTGGTCGAGCCCGAGATTCCGCCCAACACCGGCAATGTGATCCGCCTCGCAGCCAACACCGGCTGCGCGCTGCACCTGATCGAACCGCTGGGGTTTTCCATGGACGACCGGCAGTTGCGCCGCGCAGGGCTGGACTATCACGAGTTCGTGCCAGTGCAGCGCCACGCCAACTGGGCCACCTTTCTGGCCACGCAGCAACCGTCGCCGAAGCGCCTGTTCGCGCTTACTACCCATGCCACGCGCAGCGCCTTTGCGCAGTCCTTTGCGCCGGGCGATTGGCTGGTGTTTGGCTCCGAGAGCCGCGGTTTGCCGCAGGCCTTGCGCGCCAGCCTGGCCGCGGGCCAGTGCCTGCAGCTGCCGATGTGCGAGGGACAACGCAGCCTCAACCTGTCCAACGCGGTCGCAGTGACGGTGTTCGAGGCATGGCGGCAAAACGGCTTTGCCACAGGGCCGCGTTGGGCGACTGGTCAGCCATAACGCCGACTGATGGACTCGGCAACACATACCGGCTTGTCCACGCCTTCTTTCTCGACACTGACCAGCCAGGTCATCTGGAACCCCTTGTCGGGCAACACCTCGGACTTGAGCAGTGTCAAACGCGCCCGCAGGCGACTACCTACCGGCACCGGACTGGTAAAACGAACTTTGTTGAGACCATAGTTGACCCCCATGCCGTACTGGCGTATTTCCATGGCGCTCTGGAAGAATGCGGGAATCAGCGAAAGTGTGAAAAAACCATGTGCGATGGGCGCACCAAAAGGGCCGGCCCGGGCCCGCTCGACGTCCACGTGGATCCATTGGTGATCGCCAGTGGCCTGCGCAAACAGGTTGATCTGCTCCTGCGTAATGGTGATCCAGTCGCTGAGCGCGACTTCCTGCCCCGCCAGCTTCGATAGTTCGGCAAAGGTCTCGAAAATTCGCATATGGCGACCGTGTCGTTGTGGTTTTGAAAAAAAGGCTTATTGGTCGAGCCAGCGGCAAATCGGTTGCCACTGTTCCAGATCCTTTTCGACGCGGCTTGCTGCCACATCGAAAAGCGTCAGGCCACGTGCTGCCAGATGCACGTAATTTTGCGTGTCACGCAGGTAACCCAACACCGGCAATCCAAGTGAATCCAGGAAGGAATGCAGTTGCTCTGCCGCGAGCGTCCTTGCGTCGACCCGCATGCCGACCAGGGCAACCTGCGCCTTTCCGGCATGTTTGTTGGCGGCAAGTTCGTCCAGAAACGCGCGCGTGGCGAAAATGTCGAATACGCTGGGCAGCAGGGGAACAATCACCTTGTCTGCCATCTTCATCACGTCATTGAAGCGCCACCCATGCAGGCCGGCCGGTGTGTCGAGCACGACATGGGTCGTGCCTTTGGGCGGCTTGGCAATCAGATCGGCGCTGATGTCCCAGGTGTTGATGCGCCGCGCCGCAGGTGCGCGCAGGCTCAGCCACAAACGCGACGACTGCTGCCGGTCGGCATCTCCCAACATCACGGTGTGGCCCTGCGCGGCAAAGTAACCGGCGATATTCGAGCTCAAAGTGGACTTGCCGACACCACCTTTGGGATTGGCAACTACAACCACTGGCATGGCAGACTCCTGTGATTCGAACTTTGCGCTATGTTAGCGGTATGTGGCCCCTGTGCCGCAGTACACCCCGACCGACCTGTCATCGAGCCGCCGCACCATGGAACACGCACCCGCCTGGCTGGTAAACAGCCTGATCTACCTCAGCGCCGCCGTGATCGCCGTGCCGCTGTCACGGGCACTGGGGCTGGGCTCCATCATCGGCTACCTGGCGGCGGGAATGGCGATTGGCCCATGGGGCATTGGCCTTGTCAGCAACGTGCAGGACATCCTGCATTTCGCCGAATTCGGTGTGGTGCTGATGTTGTTCCTGGTCGGCCTGGAACTCGAACCGCGCCGCCTGTGGAGCCTGCGCAGGCCGATTTTTGGCTGGGGAAGCGCACAAATGCTGGGCTGCACCTTTGCCATCGGTGGCGTAGCACTGTTGCTGGGTCAGAGCTGGCAGGTGGCCCTGATTGCCGGCTTGGGCCTTGCCCTGTCCAGCACTGCAATCGCCTTGCAGGTGATGGGCGAGCGCAACCTGATGCCCACCACCAGCGGCCAGTCGGCATTCTCCATCCTGCTGTTTCAGGACGTGGCTGCCATCCCGATCCTGGCCCTGTTGCCCCTGCTGGGCAGTGTGTCGCGCGACTCTGGCGCAGAGACCAATATGGCGCTGGAAGCAGCCAAGATCATCGCCGTCGTGGTGGCCATCGTGCTAGGTGGCAGGTTGCTGTTGCGGCCGCTGTTCCGATGGATTGCGCGCTCGCGCACGCCGGAGATTTTTACTGCTGCTTCCCTGCTGTTGGTGGTTGGCATTTCGGCCCTGATGCAATTTGTCGGACTGTCGATGGCGCAGGGGGCCTTTTTGGCCGGCGTGCTGCTGGCAGAAAGTGAATACCGGCGCGAACTCGAAACCGACATCGAACCGTTCAAGGGACTGCTGCTCGGCCTGTTCTTCATTGCAGTCGGTATGGGCATCGACTTCGGGGTGATTCTTGCCGCGCCGGGCTTGATGGCCCTGGTGGTAGTCGGCTTTCTGGTCGTCAAGGGGCTGGTCATTTACGCTTTGGCACAACGCATGGGCCTGTCCTACCAGGACCGCCCGGTGTTCACGCTGCTGCTGGCCCAGGGCGGAGAATTTGCCTTTGTGGTGTTCCAGGCGGCATCGGGCAGCCGTGCGATCACGCCGGAGATCGCGTCCATCCTGATCGGCGCCGTGGCCATCTCGATGTTGTTGTCGCCGCTGCTGATGGCGGCCATCGACAAATGGTTGCTGCCGCGTTTCGCAAACTGCGGCCAAGCGTCGATGGAAGAGATATCCGAGCCGCAGCAGGCGCCGGTCATCATTGCCGGATTCGGCCGGTACGGGCAAATCGTCGCCCGCATGCTGCTGGCCCAGCGCATCCCCTGCACCGTGCTCGACCATGACGCCGAAATGATCGAGGCGGCGCGCAGTTTCGGCTACCGGGTGTTTTATGGTGACGCATCGCGTCTGGACCTGCTGCGCACGGCCGGCGCGGCGCAGGCGCGCATCCTGGTAGTGGCGGTAGACGATGTGGCCCAGTCGCTGGAAATTGTTGACCTGGTCCAGGAGCATTTTCCGCAACTGGAAATCGTCGCGCGCGCGCGCGACGTCACCCATTGGAACCAGTTGCGCGAGCGCAAGGTGATGCGCGTGCAGCGTGAACTTTTCGAGTCCAGTCTGGCGAGCGCCCGCAGCGTGCTGGAACTGCTGGGCCACAGTGCCCAGGACGCACTGGAAACCGCAACCACTTTTCGCACGCACAACCTGGCCTTGTTCGAAAAGCTGCATCCGCACTACAAGGACCAGGCAAAGCTGATCGCCGTCGTGAAGCAGGGCCGCCAGCAACTGGAGGAGCAAATGGCGCAGGAGCGCGCGCAACGCTCCGGTAAAACATCGTGAGCGAGCAAAGCGGCTGGGGCGAACTGCTGTGGCGGGTTCCGCAGCGGGTCGACAACTTTGCATTCTGGCTGCGCGCAGCGCTGATTACCGCCTTGGCATGGTGGAGCGTGTTACTGGTGCGCATGGACTACCGCAGCGGCGAGATTGGGCAGTCCTTCTTGCACCGTCCGCTGCTGGTGTTCCACGAGGCCGGACATGTGGTCTTCATGCCGTTTGGTGAATGGATCACGATGCTGG
This sequence comes from Rhodoferax sp., assembly GCA_026785765.1. GTDB lineage: Bacteria > Pseudomonadota > Gammaproteobacteria > Burkholderiales > Burkholderiaceae_C > CAISIP01. The sequence continues at coordinate 7,452 of JAJAZK010000363.1, forward strand.
GCGGGACCCTGGGGCAGTTACTGGTGCCTATGATCATCGTGGTCGCCTTCCTGGTGAAAAACCGCGATCCGTTCGGGGCCTCGGTCGGCGCCTGGCTGCTGGGTGTGTCTGTGCTGGATATTGCCCCGTATATGTACGACGCACTGGAGCCGCAATTGATGCTGCTGTCGGGGCGCACCGGCGAAGACGGCGGACACGACTGGATCTACCTGTTTGACAGCCTGGGCTGGCTACCGCGCGCACAGTTTGTCGGGGCAATCACCCACAAGCTCGGGGCGCTGCTGTTGATGTTGTCCATGGCTTGGGCGATCCTGTTGCTGCGCCTGCAGTACCGGCAGCGCGCGGGCGACGTTTTGCACGAGGACTGAGCGTGGTCAGCGCAGTTGCAAGGCCATGTGGACCTTGGCAAAGTAGGCGTTGCCGACCCTGATTGCCCGCTGCAAGCGGCCGACTTCGACAAATCCGGGATTGGCATACAGGGTCTGCGCGGGGCCGTTGCCAGCCGTTACGGTGGGGTCCAGTTGCACCAGTTCGGGCAAGATGCGGGCGCGCGCGATCAGCTCCTGCAACAGCGCTTTGCCAACACCCCGGCCCGCCACCTCGGGCGCCACGAACATGCCGACCACCGACGCATTGTGGCGCTCCTTTGGCCGGTAGCGCCCCTGCAACCCGACCATGCCGCACAGGTCGGTGCCGACAAACGCACCCGGAAAGAAATCGTGTGGCCGTCCGCCGTCTGGCGCCAGACGCTGTGCCGACGACTCCAGCGGCTTGTCGCTTTCCTGTTCAAAACTGGAGTTGAACGCCTGCGGATACGCACGCAGGCCGCGCAAACGCAGCGCGTGGCAGGCCGCCGCGCCGGAAGGCAGCAACTGGCGGATCACATCGCAGATGATGGCGCGGCGGGTCATGCTGCAAGGGCTCCATTGCAGTGTGGCGACTGTACCAAGCCGAGCGCGGCACAATGCGTCGCATGCTGATGCAACCGTCCCAGTCCGATGTTCGCCGATTCTTCTGCGCCGTGTATGCCAAGGCGCAACAAGGCCAGGCAATGGAGGCGATCGAGGCGATTGCCGCGGGCTGGATCGCGCAACACCCTGAGTATCACGCCGATCTGTCCGATGTGGAGGTGGCGCTGGAGCGCATGTTCGACGCCAGCGAAGGTCGGACCAACCCATTCCTGCACCTGTCCATGCATCTGTCGATCAGCGAGCAATGTTCCATCGACCAGCCGCGCGGTATCCGGCAGGCAGTGGAGGTATTGACCGACCGCTGCAACTCGTTGCACGAGGCGCACCATGGCGCGATGGAGTGCCTGGGCAAGATGGTCTGGGAAAGCCAGCGCTCGGGCCGGCCGCCGGATGGTGAAACCTACATAGCCTGCGTCCAGCGCCACGCCAGCGCGGACTGAACTGCCCCCCGTGGGGGCCTACTTGAACTTGGCTTGTGGGACCGTCTTGAGCTCGCCTGGTACCGTCTGCAGGTAGTTGGCCAGCAGCTTCAGCTCTGCATTGGTGAACTGCTTCGCGATGCCACCCATCACGCCGTTGGCGCGCCCCCAGGTGGCATTGCCTTCCGACTTGTAGGATTTCAAGGCCACAAACAGGTAGTCCGCGTGTTGCCCAGCAATTTTGGGGTAACCGGGGTCGATCGGTTTGCTGTAGTTGTCTCCATGGCAGGAGGCACAGGCACCCTTCTTGAGCAACTCCGCCGTCTTGCCGCTGGCCTCGGGAGGTTTTGGGGGGGCCGCCGCGGCGGCAGGCCCGCCCAAGGCTTCGTAAAAGGCAGCAAGGTCGGCCATGTCCTGTTCGGTCAGGCTGCCCGAGATACCCTTCATCGTCGGATGTTTGCGCTCGCCCTTTTGGTAGGCGCTGAGTGATATCGCCAGATATCTGGCGCCCTGGCCGGCAATCATCGGCACCTTGTAGACCTCGGGAAAACTCGCCTGGTAACCCTTGATGCTATGGCATCCGATGCACATCGAGGCCTTGCCCGCCCCGGCTTTTGCGTCACCCTTGACCTCCTGAGCCAACGCAGGCAGCACCGTCACCGAAGTGACAAACAGAGCCAACAAGGGCAACAGCAATTTGTTCATTTTGCGCAGACAATCTGGAGGGGACCGGTATTAAGAAACCTGCTTCAATTATATCGGCCACGTCTACACCACAGCCCCCGGCCCAGCGTCTGCGCACACGAACACCATGAAATTCAAAGGTACCAAGAACTACATCGCCACACAGGATCTGATGCTGTCGGTCAACGCCGCCGCGACGCTCAAGCGACCGTTGCTGGTGAAGGGCGAACCTGGCACCGGCAAGACCATGCTCGCGGAAGAAGTCGCGCAGTCGCTCGACATGCCATTGCTGCAGTGGCACATCAAGTCCACCACCAAAGCGCAGCAGGGCTTGTACGAATACGACGCGGTCAGTCGGCTGCGCGACTCGCAACTCGGCGACGAGAAGGTGAAGGACATCCACAACTACATCATCAGGGGCATCCTGTGGCAAGCGTTCACCGCCGACCACCAGGTGGCGCTGCTGATCGACGAGATCGACAAGGCCGACATCGAGTTTCCGAACGACCTGCTGCGCGAAATCGACCGCATGAAGTTCTACTGCTACGAGACACGCGAACTCATCAAGGCCAAACACCGTCCGTTGGTGTTTATCACCTCGAACAACGAGAAAGAGTTGCCAGACGCCTTTTTGCGTCGCTGCTTTTTCCACTACATCAAGTTTCCCGATGCGGAGACGATGAAGAGCATCATCGATGTGCATTTCCCCGGCCTGAAGAAGGAACTGCTCAACGCCGCCATGAAAACCTTTTATGACGTTCGCAACCTGCCCGGCCTGAAGAAGAAACCGTCCACCAGCGAACTGCTGGACTGGCTCAAGCTGCTGCTGGCCGAGGAGATTCCGCCGGAAGCACTGCACAGCAAGGATGAAAAAGTCACTGTGCCACCGTTGGTCGGTGCATTGCTGAAAAACGAACAGGATGTCACTCTGTTTGAAAAACTCGTCTTCATGCAAAGACACAACAGATGATCATGGAACTTGGACATCTGTTGCGGCGCAGGCTCACATTGCAAAGCATTGTGAAGGCGCGCAGTGCCGGCCGCCGCCGCAACCGTTGAGGCTGCGATGGCGTTTGTAGAACCCGTCATCCTGCGCGACCGCGGCATCCGCGTGGAGCCGCTCGGCCTGCAACACGAAGAAGGCCTGCTTCAGGCGGCGTCTGACGGTGAGTTGTGGCGTATTCGCGTAACGTCTGTGCCCGAGCCGGAGCAAACCCGCAAGTACATCGAAGACGCGCTGGCCATGCGCGCGGCCGGCAACCGCTTCGCCTTTGCCATCGTCGACGAGGCCACGGAGACGGTGGTCGGCTCCAGCAGTTACCACGACATCATCGCTGCCGTGAAACGCGTCGAGATTGGCTACACCTGGTACGCCAAACGCTGCCAGCGCACCCATGTAAACACCACCTGCAAGTTGCTGCTGATGGCCCATGCCTTTGACACCCTGGGTTGCCACGTGGTCGGCTGGCGTACAGACAACTTCAACTTTGATTCGCAAAACGCCATCGAGCGTCTGGGTGCCAAAAAAGACGGCGTGATCCGCGGCCATGCGTTGCGGCGCGACGGTACCATTCGAGACACGGTGATTTACAGCATGCGTTCGGGCGAATGGCCGGAAGCAAAGGTGCAGCTACAGTACCTGCGCGACAAGACGCGCGCGCCAGCCTGAGGAGCAACCAGGATGCTGATCGACTTCTTCTACACCCTGCGTTCGGCCAAGCTGCCGGTCTCGGTCAAGGAGTACCTCGTCCTTCTCGAAGCCCTGAAGGAAGGTGTGGTCGGCCCCAACACCGAACAGGACGCGTCCGGCGAGATCATCAGCGGCTTTCACATCGATGATTTTTATTACCTCAGCCGCGCGTCGCTGGTGAAGGACGAAAAGCACTACGACAAGTTCGACCGTGCGTTTGCCGCCTACTTCAAGGGCGTGGAGATGATCGCCGACTTCACCCGCGACATTCCGCTGGAGTGGCTGCGCAAGAACCTGGAGCTCAACCTCAGCCCGGAAGAAAAGGCCAGGATCGAGAAGATGGGCTGGGACGAGCTGATGGAGACCCTCAAAAAGCGCTTCGAGGAGCAGAAAGAGCGCCATGAAGGTGGCAGCAAGATGATCGGCACTGGTGGCACTTCGCCGTTTGGCGCCAACGGCTTTAACCCGCAGGGCATCCGCATCGGGCAGGAGAAAAGCCGCAACCGCAGCGCGGTGAAGGTGTGGGACCAGCGCGCCTACAAGGACTACGACGACACCCAGGAGCTGGGCACGCGCAACATCAAGGTCGCACTGCGCCGCCTGCGCAAGTTCGCGCGCGAAGGCAACGAGGAAGAACTCGATCTGGACGACACCATCCGAGCCACTGCCGCCAATGCCGGCTGGCTGGACATCAAGATGGTGCCGGAGCGCCACAACAAGGTGAAGGTGCTGCTGCTGATGGATGTCGGCGGCACCATGGACGAGCACATCGCGCGCGTGGAAGAAATGTTCTCGGCCACCAAGACCGAGTTCAAGCATCTGGAGTTCTACTATTTCCACAACTGCGTCTACGACTTCATGTGGAAGAACAACCGGCGCCGCTTCAGCGAGAAGTTCGCCACTTGGGACATCATCCGCAAGTACAACAAGGACTACAAGCTCATCTTCATCGGCGACGCGAC
>JAJAZK010000364.1 GCA_026785765.1 Rhodoferax sp.
CATATCACCGAAAACCCGACCGGGTGCCCGCGCATGCCCTGATACGACGCAACCACCACCGCATGCTGCGCCAGGGCATCCGCCACCGCGCGCAGCGACGCGCCCTGCACCAACGGCAGATCACCCGGCAGGATCAGCCAGCCCGCCGCATCAGGTGTCGCGCGCACACCGGCGGCAATCGAGTCGCCCATGCCGGGCCGCGCAGCGTCGGCCCGCACCACATGGTGCGGCAGGCCGCTGGCCTGTACGGCATCGAGCACATGCTGCAACACGGGCTTGCCCGCCAGCCGCGCCGCCTGCTTGTGCGTGTTACCGCCGGACGCGGCAAAACGCTCGCCGCGCCCGGCGGCCAGCACGATCACCACGGGCAAGAAGGAGGAATAAGGGCTAAGTGCAGACGCGACCATGGATGACTACCTATACTTCCAGTATGTCAGAGACCACCACCCACATCGCCGACCTGCGCAAGAGTTACGAGCGCGCCGAACTCAATGAAGAGGCCTCGCATGCCGACCCGCTGCGCCAATTTGACCAGTGGCTACAGGAGGCCATCAGCGGCCAGTTGCCCGAGCCCAATGCGATGACACTGGCCACGGTGGCAGGCAATGGACGCCCCTCCACCCGCGTCGTGCTGGTCAAGGGTTATGACCAGCGCGGCATTGTCTGGTACACCAACTACGACAGCCGCAAGGGCCTTGAGATTGCGGCCAACCCTTTTGCGGCCTTGCAGTTTCACTGGGTTGAGCTCGAGCGCGTGGTGCGTATCGAAGGCGTTGTCGAAAGAGTATCAGATGAGGAAAGCGACGAATATTTCCACAGTCGGCCGTTGGACTCACGCATAGGCGCCTGGGCCAGCCCGCAAAGCGAAGTGATCTCTGGCCGCAGTGTGCTGGTGGCGAACGCCGCGAAGTACGGCGCCAAATTTTTACTGCAGCCGCCGCGCCCGCCGCACTGGGGCGGCTACCGCCTGGTACCCGACAGCTGGCAGTTCTGGCAAGGCCGCAGGAGCCGGCTGCATGACCGGCTGCGTTACACGCCGCAGGACGGTGGCGGCTGGCTGCGTGAGCGGCTGGCGCCGTGAGTTGGCTTGCGTCGAATACTTATTGCTATTAATTCAATAGCTGTTTACGCCCGTACTTAAAGGGCCACGGCCATTCTCGATGTTCAAATCGCATCGACAAGTGCTTTTTGGCGGTTTCAAGGAACGAAACGGTTTTCGTGGCCGACATTGAACCTGGCGAGCATCGCCATCAGGGCTTGCGGATCCACTGGCTTGACCAAGTGGTGATCGAACCCGGCTTCGTGAGAGCGGCGGCGGTCCTCGTCCTGCCCCCACCCCGTCACGGCGATCAGCACGACAGCCTTGCCCCACGGCTGCTCACGGATACGGCGGCACGCGTCATAGCCGTTTAGCTTCGGTAAGCCGATGTCGAGCAGCACCACGTCGGGCCGGTACTCCCCGGCCGTGTCCACCCCTTGTTGTCCGTCGTAGGCCGTGCGAGTATCGTTGCCCATCATCTTCAACATCTGCGACAGGCTATCCGCACCATCCCGGTTGTCGTCCACGATCAGGATGCGCAGCGACGACTCCGTGGCTGCTGGTTCGTCTTCGACGCCGGGCGCCTGCGGTTGTGACGCCTCGACGACGACCAGCAAGCGCACGACGAACTCGCTGCCCTTGCCTGGCCCCTCGCTCTTGGCCTCTACCCTGCCGCCGTGCATTTCCACCAGCCGCTTCACCAGGGTCAGCCCGATGCCCAACCCACCCTGCGACTTCTCCAACGACCGGTCCACCTGCGTGAACATCTCGAAGATGCGGGGCAGCTGGTCGGCTGCAATGCCGACGCCGGTGTCCTTCACCGTCACCACCGCGTCGCTTCCTTGACGTTCGACGTTCAGCAAGATGTGACCGCCGGGGTCGCTGTACTTGGCAGCGTTGTTCAACAGGTTCAGGAATACTTGTGCCAGCCGAGTCAAGTCTGCATCAACAAAGAGCGGCTGCTTCGGTAGGGTCACGGTGAGTTCGTGGCCCATCTGCTCGATCATCGGGCGGCTGGTTTCCACTGCACTGTTGAGGACCGCCGCCAAAGGAACTCGCTCCTTGCGCAGTTCGAGCTTTCCCTGGCTGATGCGGCTCACGTCCATCAAGTCATCGACCAGCCGCACCATTTGTGTGAGCTGCCGTTCCATCATGGAGCGGGCCTGCTCGATAGTTGCCTGCTTCCCACCCGCCAGCTTCATCACTTGCAAGCCGTTGCGGATCGGGGCGAGCGGGTTACGCAGTTCGTGCGCCAAGGTCGCGAGGAACTCATTTTTGCGGCGGTCGGCCTCGGACAAGTCGGCGGCGAGTTGTCGCAACTTGTCTTCGTCGCGCTTTCGCTCGGTGATGTCCGTGTGAACACCCACCCATTCGCGGATCGTCCCGTCGGCATTCAAAATCGGCACCGCGCGGATCGAGCAGAGCCGCCATTCACCGTCGTGGCGACAGACGCGGTGCTCGAATACGAACGGGCGTTTCTCAGCCACCGCCCGAGTCCACGCATCAATCGTAGGCTGTGCATCTTCGGAGTGGACCGCCTTGGACCATCCGTAGCCTTGGTAATCCTC
>JAJAZK010000365.1 GCA_026785765.1 Rhodoferax sp.
CGCCTGCGCGCCGTCGAGCGTTTGCCCGGTCAGCGCCAAGTACTCACCGAGGTGACCCGGGCAGCGGCTCAAAAAGTAGCCGCCGCCCACATCCGGAAACAGCCCGATGTTGGTCTCAGGCATGGCCATCCTGGTGCGCTCGGTGGCGATGCGCACCCGCGCGCCCTGGGCGATGCCCATGCCCCCGCCCATCTCGATGCCGTCCATGAAGGCCAGCACCGGCTTCGGGTAGGTGTGCACCATGTGGTTGAGCCGGTACTCCTCGGTAAAGAAGTCTTCCAGCTCCGGATTGCCGGAGAGCGCCGCCTGGTGGAAAAAGCGGATGTCGCCGCCAGCACAAAAGGCGCCGAAGGGCGACTCGACGCCGGTCTTGTTGTCGCGCCGTGTGCCGCGCATGGCGACAAGCTGGATCGCCGGGTCGTCGCGCCAGGCCAGCAGGGCCGCCGTGATGTCGCGGATCATCGGCAGCGACAGTGCGTTGAGTGCGCGCGGCCGGTCCAGCGTGATCAGGCCGGCGTGGGGGCTGGTGTCGGAGATGATATGGCTGGGCATGGTCTCAGGTTGCTGCGGTATTTCTGCAGGGTTTGTCGCGGGACGGGCTTGTTGACCTTCAGCCTGCGGTTTAGAGTGGTCGGACCTTGCCCAGGAGTGCGCCATGTTATCGCCAGACGGCATCGAAAGCCCATACCCGCCGAACGCGCGCGTTTTCGTAGCCCGATCACGACCCAGTCTGTTTCCAGCGACGAGTTCCTGCCCGCCACCCACAGCCCCAAACAGCGCGAACTCCAAGCCCACGCGAAGCAGACCGGCAGCGAGCTGGCTCGCAACAGTCGGCCATCTTCAAAGCCAGCCCGGCGCGGCGACACCACTTTGTGCCGTAACAATGCCTGTCAATGGCGCGAGACAGTGTGGCACTCGCCAAGGCGGAATACGACCTGCACGGCAGTGGGCGCACCCACCTGCGTTATCGCTATATGCTGCAGGCTGCCGCTGGACGTGGCAGCAACCAAATGAAGGGTCGGTAAGTATGTTGCGTAGACGCCTGCTCGGCTGGATGTGTTTGGTGACCGTTCCGCTTGCGCTGCCGTCGGTTCGTGCGGCTGACGTACAGGTATGGGTGCAGGACAACGACGTGCGGATACAGCGCGTGGGCGACCGGTTCCTGGTCGAACTGGAGTTCGTGGCGCCGGTGCCGCTGGCGCTGGCCTGGGCAGTTCTGACGGACTTCGCCCGCATGCGCGATTTCGTACCCAACCTGACCAGTAGCGAGGTGCTGGAACGCAACGAGAACCTGCTGCGCGTGATGCAAAAAGGCGTGGCGCGGTACGGGCCGTTTTCGGCCAAGTTTGAGTCGACGCGGGAGATCCTGTTGTTTGCGCCAACCGAGATCCGCTCGCACAACGTCGGCGGCACGGTCAAGCAGATGGACAGCGTGATGCAGTTGCAGTCCGAGGGAAGCGGCACACGGCTGCGCTACCGCGCCGAGGTGTCGCCGGGCATCTGGTTCCCGCCCCTGGTCGGCCCGGCGCTGGTGCGCCACGAAGTGGCAGAGCAGTTCTCGGCGATCGTGCAGGAGATGGTGCGGCGCCGCTGACGCCGCGGTTGCGTCGCTTTTCCCCGCGCTACGGGCCGGGGCGGGTGATCCAGGCTGCGATCAGGTCCACTGACTAGAGTTTCCGATCGTGCCAAGGACCGCTGCACTGCATCCGGTCGAGTTCTTCAGGTATCTCCGCACTGCGTGCTGCGGTGCGAGCGCCTTGGGAGCGGCCCGGCGGCGCTAAGCGGCAGTGCTGCAAGCGTATGGCGATTGTCTATGTGCTCGATACCTGTCTCGACCCGCTGGTTCATGGCGTCAGGGCTGACCACCAGCACTGGGCGGGTTTTGGCGATTTCGCGTCCCCGCACCGGGTCAAGGTCGGCCCAGTAGCGCCCGTAACGCTGAACCTAGAAACCGCAGTTGACCGCAGTTACCGAGCCTGCCCTGCGGGTCACCATGGCGAGCTGTTCAAACCATCCCTTCGCGCGCGCTCCATGTCGCTCCAGTCTTCACGCTCTGCGGCCATCCCGGCGAAGGTTTGTTCCAGCGAGACTTTGTCTTGCCGGTTGCCGCGCAACAAAATGCCATCCGGTCGTTCTTCCACGATCAAGGTGTCCGCAATGTGGTACCTGCGTAGCAGTTCGCGCGGCAGGCGTAGCCCGCGGGAATTGCCCACCGCCATGAGCTTGATCTCTTTGACTGGGGCGTCGGAATGCATGCGATTTCCTCGATGTATGCACGGTGATGACATCACCGCGTAACCCGGCGGATCAAGCATTGCACCGCTTGACACAAAGCGCTAGACCTTCTTCGATTGCGCCCCGGTTTCTCGCCTTTGATAGGGGGCACCGTATGTGCTGGCGGGGCATGGGCGCCGGTGAGCGCTGAGTCGGGATGGTTCACGCAAGCTGCAAGCTGCGCGCGTTGGCGGCGGATGCGTCCCGCATGGTTTCGCCCAGCGCCGGTAGCTGGGCGGCTCGCTCCCAGAATTCCATGGCCCATGCGCGCGCCAGCCGCGCCTCGGTCTCATAACCAGCGGGCTGGCGCTGCGGGTGAATCGGTGCCAGGTCGAGTTCGCCGCCATGCACGCCGGGACGCCACGCCATCGGCAGCATGTCGTACACCGGTGTTGGCACGAACAGCGGCTGGGTAACGTCATCGACAAAAAATGACAGGTTGCCAAAATGCATGTCGGTGTTACCTGTGAATTGCCCGAAAAGATAGATGCAGGCAATGCTGCGCAGGTGTTCGGGGGCCAGCAGCTTTTGCGCGACAAGGCTCTCAGCTGTAGCTACCCAGTGCCGGCGCGGCCCCTTTACGAAGGCTTCGTGCACTGCAGCGGCAGCGACGACATGGCGTTTGCCGCTTGCGCCGATCCGGTCGAATCGGATGGATTGCAGGTAGGTGCGCCGGCGCGTGTTTACCAGCTCGGTCTGCGCGCTGGGCACACCGTGTTCACGCAGCACCTTGTTGGCAAGGTGTTCCAGTTGCAGCAGGCCATGCCAACGTTCACCATAAGGGGTTCCAAGCGGCGGCGAGAACTTGACGACCACTGCGGCTCCTTCAACGCGGCAGACGAACTTCGGCTGCTCACCACCGGCCGAAGACCCTGCGGGCAACCCCAGCGCCGTACTCTCTGCAAGGTGGTCAAACGCTTCGCCGCGCTGGGCCAGATCTACGTCGGTAGACGGCAGCGCCGTAGAGGAACCGATGGCAAATGCACCGGGAGGGTCGTGGAAGTGGTTCGCTGCTACATAGAGGGTTTGCGACAGCGACCAGTCGTCCGGATCGACGGACAGGTCGGGCCGCAGGCGAACATACTGCCGTCCCAGAAACCCCTGTGGTCGCAGCGTTGACAACCACCAGGGCAACGCGCCCTGCGCAAGCCATTCACTTCTGCGCGGGCCGCGCACGTGAACCTGATTGCCATGCAGGAAATGCAGTGCACCGAACCGGCCTTGGTCCGGATGCGGCCCGGCAAGGGTGACTGGCTGCCGGGCGTCGAGGCCCATGATCGGCTGCGTCAGCGCATAACGCGTACTGCGCGCCGCGCCCATTTTGCAAACCGCATCGCCGAGCCGGGTTAACGCCATGGAGACACTGGCCTGGCTCTTGCCAGTGGCGCGCTGCAACTCGGCTCCCGTTAGACTGCCTGCCTGCGCCAGCACGCCGCACACAGTCTGATCCAAACTAGATCTCATTGCATTCATTGATAGATACTTTTTTACAAGTATTTGTCAATGAAGGTTTTTTGTCAATAAATTATAAAAGTATTGATAGATATTCGGATTGGATTTGAAGGCCAATTTTCACTTCATCGGTTTCGTCAGCGATGTCCAGGCGCCGCCCTTGATGGTGTCGATCTCGACGAACTCCGGTCCCTGGTGGTTGCCGACGAAGGTCTGCTTCTCGTAAAAGATGGGATGGTCGAAGCTGTTGGTCTGCAAAAACTTGGCGACCTTCTCGGCCGTCAGATCCTTGCCGGCGCCTTGCACGGCCTTGACGAACATGTCGGTGTAGGCATAGGCCAGCAGTGCGTTCTCGTCCGGCTCGTTGGTGAACTTCTTCTTGTAGTTGGCAAACCAGGCCTTCACCGGCTCCGGCCCGTTGGTTGCGGTGTAGAGCTTCCAGGTGCCGACGCCATACAGCCCTTCCACGTTGTCTTTGCCCAGTTGCAACACGATGCCGGTGCGGCCGGGGTTGCCGGTGAGCACCCGGACATTGGTCCAGCCGAGTTTCTTTACCTCGGTCATGATCCCGATGGTTTCGCGGGTGATGGTGGCGATCACGATCAGGTCGACGTCGGCGGCTTTCATGCGCGCCACCTGCGACGAGAAGTCGATGTCCCCGGCCTTGTAGCCGGCCTCGGCGGCATACGTCATGCCTTTGGCGGTCAGCGCCTTCTTGACACCCTCACCCATCAGGGTGCCGAGCGGGCCCTCCTGGTAGATATAACCCACCTTCTTCGACTTGAACTGGTCGATCATCCAGGTCACGCCGATGTTCATGATGCCGTCGTAGTTGGGCGTGGTGGTGAACAGCAGCGGGCTGTCGGCGGCAGTCCTGCGGATGATGGACGATGCGCCCCAGGGTGCGAAGTACAAAACGCCTTCGTCGACCGCGCGTTTCACCACGGCGGCGTTGGCGCCGGAGCCAAAGGCGTTGACGATGGCAAACACCTCGTCCTTGCGCAACAGCTTGTCGATGGCGCGCACGGCCATCTGTGGCTGGCTGCCGTTGTCCTCGACAACGAGACGGAACTTACGCCCGTTGACGCCGCCTGCATCATTCGCCTCGTCCAGACGCATCTGCATGCCGTTGCGGATGCTGGGCATCCCCGCCGCGACCGGGCCGGACAGGTCCAGGTGCGTGCCGAGCACGATCTCCGTCGCGCTCACGCCAGCGGCCTGAGCCCCGGTGGCGGCGCCGATCACCAGCGCGGCAGCCAGCAGGCGGTGTTTGAGTCTCTTCAACATGGCAGTCTCCTTTTAGAAATGGGCAGTCAGCCCGGTACAAAAAATCACGAACGGTACATCGTAGCAATCAGATCGGCGTATTTGCGTGCAACCACCTTGCGTTTCAGTTTCATTGTGGGGGTAAGTTCATCGTCTTCGGCACCCAGCAGTTGCGAAATGATGCGGAACTCCTTGATCTGCTCGACTCGCGCCAGCTTGGCGTTGACCCGCTCCATTTCGGCCTGGATCAGCGACACCACGTCGGGCGCGCGTGTCATGCTGGCAAAGTCGGTGTACGGGACCTGCTTGTCCTGGGCGAACTTGGCCACGGTATCCTGGTCCAGCATCACCAGGCAGGTCAGGTAGTTGCGGCCTTCGCCGATCACCACCGCGTCTGAGATGTAGGGGCTGAACTTGATGTGGTTCTCGATGTTGCTCGGTGTAATGTTCTTGCCGCCCGAGGTAATGATGATGTCTTTCAGCCGGTCGCGGATCGCCAGATAGCCGTCGGCGTCGATTTCGCCGCAGTCGCCGGTGTGCAGCCAACCGTCACTGTCGATGGTCTCGCGTGTTTTGTCTGGCAACTGCCAGTAACCGGCGAAGACGTTGGGCCCTCGCACCAGCACCTCGGCGTCGGCGCCGAGGCGGATCTCTGTGCCCTGGGCGCATACGCCAGCGCTGCCGATCTTGATGCGCCCCGGCGGCATCGCGGTACAGAAGCCGCAGGTCTCGGTCATGCCAAACGCCTCCAGCAGATCGATTCCAATGGCCATGTACCAGCGCAGCAGGTCCGGCGGCACCGGGGCGGCGCCGGTCATGGCGGTCTTGATGTTCTGCAGCCCCAGGAAGCTGCGCAGATTGGACAACACCAGTTTTTGCAGCAGCGCGTAACGCGCTGCCCGGGCGCCGCCGACGGGACGGCCGTCGAGCCGGGCCTGGGCCAGCGCGGCGCCCTCGGCCAGCACCTGCGCGAAGCCGCGCCGCGCCACTCGAATTGCGTCCTGCAAGAAAAGCGTCACCTGCGAGTACATTTTTTCCCAGAAGCGCGGTGGCCCGAAGATCACATGCGGCGCCACCTCGCGCACGTCATTGAACACGGTGCCGGCGTTTTCCGGAAAGTGCACCGTCTGCCCCTGGGCCAGCGGGTTGAAGACCGTGCTCATGCGCTCGGCGATATGGCACAGCGGCAGGAACGACAGGGTGCGGTCCAATGGTTGCAGGGCCAGGTACTGCTGCACGCTGCCAATCTGGAACACCAGATTACGGTTCGAGACCATTGCGCCCTTGGGCGCACCGGTAGTACCCGAGGTATAGACCAGAAATGCGATGTCGTCCGGCGCGCTGACGTCGATCGACTGCTCGAACGCAGCGGCCTGCTGCTGCGCCAGCGCCTGGCCGGTCTCCACCAGGGCGTCGAAGTCCAGCACCATCGTGTCGTTCAGGCCACGCAGGCCCTTGCGGTCGGTAATGACGATGTGTCGCAGTGCCGGGCAGTAGCCGCGCACCGCCACCACCTTGTCGTATTGCTCCTGGTTCTCGACGAAAACCACGCGCACGCGGGCGTCCGTCAGGATGTACTGCACCTGTTCCGGCGACGAGGTCGGGTAGATGCCGGTGCTGAGCAGGCCCATGCACTGCGCGCCCATGTCGGCGTAAAGCCATTCCGGCCGGTTCTCGGACAGTACGGCGATGGTCTCGCCGCGTTGCAGGCCGAGTTCCGCAAGGGCGAGGGCCACGGCGCGGGCACGCGCGTAGTACTGGCCCCAGCTGACACTGGACCAGATGCCTTTTTTCTTGTGCCGCAAGGCTGCCGCGTCGCCCCATTGCTGGCAGCGCGCGCGGAACAGCTTTTGCGGCGTGGCGTGGCCGAAGGCGGTGATGTCGGAGGATGCGTTGCCAGCCATGGTGTTTGTTACCTCCAGGTTTTGCGGCGCTTCCAGCGCTGCTGCGGTCCGTCGCTGCGCAGGTGCCGGGCGGCGCCGCCAAGGTAGAACTCCTTCACATCGTCTTTGGCCATCAGCTCGGTGCAGCTGCCGGCAGCCACCACCCGGCCCAGTTCCATGATGTAGCCGTCGTCGGCGGTGGACAGGGCAATCGCCGCGTTTTGTTCGACGACGAGGATGGAGGTGCGTAACTCGGTATTGATACGTTTGACGATAGAGAATATTTCGCGCGTGAGCAGCGGCGACAGGCCCAGCGACGGCTCGTCAAGCAGCAGCAGGCGGGGGCGGGCCATCAGCGCGCGGCCGATCGCCAGCATCTGCTGCTCGCCACCGGAGAGCAGGCCGCCGTGCTGGTTTTCGCGCTCCAGCAGGCGCGGGAACCAGCCAAAGACGCGTTGCAGATCGGCATCGACCGCGTCCCGGCTGGCGCGTGCGAAGGTGCCCATCATCAGGTTCTCGCGCACACTCAGGAACGGGAACACCTGGCGACCTTCGGGCACCAGCACCACACCTGCCCGCGCGACTGCGTCCGGGTCGAGGCCATGGATGGCCTTGCCCCGGAATTCGACGCTGCCCTTGAACGGATCGATGACGCCGGCGATGGTGTTGAGCAGCGTCGTTTTGCCAGCGCCGTTGGCGCCGAGCACGGTCACGATATGCCCTTCGCGCACGTCGATGTTGACGCCCTTGATGGCGTTCACCGGGCCGTACCAGGTTTCGAGGTTCTTTACGGAAAGTACAGTGGCTGCCGCTGGGTGCACGTTCGCTTGCTGGGTGATGTTCGGGGCTGTGCTCATATCATGGTGCCACTTTGTTGGGCATGATTCGCTGCGAAGTGCGGAACTGGGTCGCAGGGGTCCATGACGCGGCGGCGCATGGGCGGGGTCAAGCCCCCGGGGGACACGGCTCCGCGAAATTGCTCCGGTCGTCGGCCGCCCCCGTTATTTAGC
>JAJAZK010000366.1 GCA_026785765.1 Rhodoferax sp.
GGTACGGCTCGACGCCAACAACCGCCGCCTGGTAGCACAAGGCCTCAAACGCATCCGCGCGGGCGCCCAGCCCGCTGGGTTGGCCAGCCTGTTCACGGTGTGCGCGCGCTCAGCGAAAGCGGCCACCACTTTCGACTTCGGTTTCGCGCTCGGTCCGCGTATCAACGCCGCCGGCCGGCTTAGCGACATGACGCTGGGCATCGAATGCCTGCTTACCGATGACCCGGCGCGCGCCGATGAACTGGCACGCAGCCTGGACCTGATCAACCGGGAACGCCGCGTGATCGAAGGCGACATGCGCGAGCAGGCGATGCTGATAGCCGAGTCGCTGTTCGAGGAGGGCGACGATCCGCCACCTGCCGTATGTGTGTTCGATCCGGACTTTCATGAAGGTGTGGTGGGCATCGTCGCTGCCCGCATCAAGGACAAGCTGCATCGACCTGCCTTCGTGTTTGCCGCGAGTCAAGCGCCTGGTAAGGAGCATGAACTCAAGGGCTCCGGCCGCTCCATCGTCGGCTTCCATTTGCGCGACGCGCTGGACCTGGTAGCCAAGCGTTACCCAGGTGTGCTGCTCCGTTTTGGCGGCCATGCGATGGCGGCGGGTTTCACCATCAGAGAGGAGCACTTTGACCAGTTCGAAACCGGCCTGGCCGAAGTCGCTTCCGAATGGCTCGATGCTCCCACGCTGACGCGGCGCATCGCCACCGATGGCCCGCTGGAGGCCCAGTACCGGCGCATCGACCTGCTGGACAGCTTGCACAGCGAAGTCTGGGGCCAGGGATTTGCCGCACCAACATTCAGCGAGGAGGTCGAGGTGTTGTCGCAACGGCTCGTGGGCGAAAAACACCTGGCGCTCAAGATCAAGCACCAGGGCACCCCAGTGGACGCCATCTGGTTCGGCCACACCGAGCCGCTGCCGGCTCGAGTCACCATCGCCTTCCGGCTCGACGCCGAAGAGTGGAACGGCACCCGCCGCCTGAAGTTTCTGGTCGAGGCGGCACAGCTCTGAACGTGCCTTGCGCATAAAATCAGCTCTTCATTCGTTCCGTGGAGAAAGAGATGTCTGACCAGAAATACCGGCTTGTCACGCGCAGTGACTTTGACGGCCTTGTGTGCGCGATCCTGCTGAACGAGATGGAGATGATCGATGAAATCAAGTTCGTCCACCCCAAGGACATGCAGGACGGCAAGATAGAGATCACCAACCGCGATATCACCACCAACCTGCCCTACGTGGCCGGTGCGCATCTGGTGTTCGACCACCACGCCTCGGAAACCGTACGCAACACCGGAGAAAAGCCGAAGAACTACATCATCTACCCTGGCGCACCCTCGGCGGCGCGGGTGGTCTACGAGTGTTACGGTGGCGACAACCGTTTTCCGGACTCGTTTGGCGACATGATGATCGCGGTGGACAAGGCGGACGCGGCCGAGTTCTCGCACGACGAGATCCTGGAACCGAAGGACTGGGTGCTGCTCAACTACCTGATGGATTCGCGTACCGGACTCGGCCGGTTCCGGGAGTTCCGCGTCAGCAATTACCAGTTGATGATGGACCTGATCCAGTACGTGCGCGATCACAGCATCGACGAAGTGCTGGCGCTGCCCGACATGGTGGAACGTGTCGCACTGTATATGGAACACTCGGAGAAAGCCAAAGAGCAAATTCGGCGCTGCACTACCGTGCATAACAATCTGGCAGTGCTCGACCTGCGCCAGGAAGAGACCATTTACGCGGTCAACCGGTTCATGGTCTACGCCCTGTTCCCGGACACCAATATCTCGATCCACGCGATGTGGGGTGTGCAAAAGCAGAACACCGTGTTCGCCACCGGCAAGTCGATCACCAACCGCACTTCCAGAACCAACATCGGCGACCTGATGCTGGAGTACCAGGGCGGTGGGCACGAGAACGCGGGCACCTGCCAGGTAGCAAACGACCAGGCCGATCGGGTGCTGAAGGAATTGATCACGCGCATCAATGCCGACGGCTGATGAATGCCGATCTGCATTGCCACTCGGTTGTATCCGACGGCACACTGACACCTGAGGCGCTCGCACAACGTGCAGCGGCCAATGGCGTGGAACTGTGGGCGCTGACAGACCACGACGAGATCGGCGGCCAGGATCGCGCCGCCGCAGCCGCCCACGCCAACGGCATGCGTTACCTCACCGGCACCGAGATTTCTGTCACCTTCATCGGCAAGACGGTGCATATCGTGGGCTTGGGTTTTGACGCACACGACGAGCGCATGGGGCGCGGCCTGTTGCAAACCCGGGGCGGGCGTGGCGACCGGGCAAAGGAAATGTCGAACCAGCTGGAGAAGGTGGGTATTCATGGCGCCTATGCCGGCGCATTGCGTTACGCAGGCAATCCGGAGCTTGTTTCGCGTACCCACTTTGCGCGTTTTCTGGTGGAAACCGGCGTCTGCCGCGAAACCAACGAGGTGTTCCGCAAATACCTTACCGAGGGCAAGCCGGGCTTTGTCGAGCACCACTGGGCTTCCCTGAAGGATGCGGTGCACTGGATCACCCAGGCCAAGGGCGTGGCGGTGATTGCACACCCGGCGCGCTACAGGTTCAGCGCCAACGAGGAGTTCGCGCTGTTCACCGAGTTCAAGAGCCACGGCGGCCAGGGCGTGGAGGTGGTGACCGGCAGCCATACCCCTGCAGAGTACCTGACCTACGCCGATATGGCGCGCGAGTTCGGCCTGGCAGCATCCCGCGGCAGCGACTTCCACAGCCCGGACGAATCGCATACCGACCTCGGAACCCTGCCCCCCCTTCCGTTGGGCCTGACGCCGGTTTGGGAAATGCTGTCGACGCGCATCCAGTGATGGCATTCGCCCGCGCGCGCGGCTGAAATGGCGCAGCTCTTCGACATCCACCCCGACAACCCGCAGCTGCGCCTGCTCAAGCAGGCGGTGACCCTGCTTGAAAAAGGGGGCATCCTGGCGGTACCGACCGATTCCAGTTACGCACTGGTCTGCCACCTCGATGACAAGGCGGCCGCTGACCGCTTGCGGCGCATCCGTGGTGTCGACGACAAACACCACCTGACGCTGCTGTGCCGGGACCTGAGTGAGCTGGCCAACTACGCACGGGTGGACAACCGCCAGTTCCGCCTGATCAAGTCGGCCACACCCGGCCGGTATACCTTCATTCTGGAGGCCAGCAAGGAGGTGCCGCGGCGTTTGAGCCACCCGCAACGTAAAACCATCGGTTTGCGTGTACCAGACCACAAGACGCTGCAGGAGTTGCTGCGCCTGCACGGCGGCGCCTTGCTGGCGACGACATTGATCCCGCCCGGTGAGACCGAGCCGATGAACGATTCGCACGCCATCCGTGAACGCTACGAACACCAGATCGAGGCGGTGCTCGACGCGGGCGCCTGCAGCCTGCAACCCACGACGGTGGTCGATCTCACCAGTGGCGCTCCCGTGCTGGTGCGCCAAGGTGGAGGCGACGCCGCCGCACTGGGGCTGTAGCAGCCCGACCAACCCGCTCTGAGAGAATGCCTCCGTGGATATTGCCCAACTGATTCAGACCATTGCCCTGTACGCCTTGCCGGTAGTGTTTGCCATCACGGTGCACGAGGCGGCGCACGGTTATGCGGCGCGCCACTTTGGCGACAACACGGCCTGGGAAATGGGGCGTGTGACGCTTAACCCGATCAAACACATCGACCCTATCGGCACCATCCTGATGCCGCTGATGCTGTACTTCGCAACTTCCGGCACGTTCCTGTTTGGCTACGCCAAACCGGTACCAGTGCGTGTTGGCAACCTGCGTAACCCGAAACGGGACATGATTTGGGTGGCCCTGGCCGGCCCGGGCGCCAACCTGGTGCAGGCATTCTTCTGGGGCGCACTGCTGCTGATCCTGCAAGGGGTTGGCGTTACCGAGTACTTCTTCCTCAAGATGTGCCAGGGCGGTGTACTGGTCAACGTGGTGATGTTTGTCTTCAACCTTTTCCCGCTGCCCCCACTCGATGGTGGGCGCATCCTGGTCGGTCTGCTGCCCTACCGGCAGGCCGAACTCGTGTCTCGCATCGAACCCTGGGGCTTCTTCATCGTCATGGCACTGGTGCTGGCCGGCATCGTCAGCAAGTTGTGGATGCAGCCGCTGATGGGGCTGACCTATGGCCTTTTAAACCTGCTGCTGATGCCCTTTTCTTTTGTCTTTGGCCAATGAGATTTTCACTCCAGCCCGCACCATGAGCGTCACCCGTTTCCTGACCGGCATCACCACCTCTGGCACGCCGCACCTCGGCAACTATGTCGGCTCGATCCGGCCATCCGTGCGCGCGAGCCTGCGCACCGATGTGGAGAGTTTCTATTTTCTGGCCGACTACCACGCCCTGATCAAGGTTGAGGAACCCGCGCGTATCCAGCGCTCGACGGTGGAGATCGCGGCCAGCTGGCTGGCGGCAGGACTGGACCCGCACCGCGTGACTTTCTACCGCCAATCCGACATCCCCGAGATCCCTGAGCTGACCTGGTTTTTGACCTGCGTCACCGGCAAAGGTATCTTGAATCGCGCCCACGCATACAAGGCTGCGGTGGACAAGAACGTCGCCGCCGGCAGCGACACGGACTCGGATGTGACGGCCGGCCTGTTCATGTACCCGGTGCTGATGGGCGCCGACATCCTGATGTTCAATGCGCACAAGGTGCCTGTGGGCCGCGACCAGGTGCAGCACCTGGAAATGGCGCGCGACATGGCGGCCAGCTTCAACCACCGCTACGGCGCACACTTTTTGCTGCCAGAGGTGGTGATCGAGGAGTCGGTAGCCACCCTGCCCGGCATCGACGGCCGCAAGATGAGCAAAAGTTACGATAACCATATACCTTTGTTCGCGACGCGTGCCCGGTTGAAGAAGCTGATCGGCGGCATCCTGACCGACTCGAGGGCGCCAGGCGAATCGAAGGCGGTGGAAGGGTCTTCGCTGTTCCAGATTTTCCAGGCGTTTGCCAGCGACGACGAAACGCAGGAGTTGCGCCAGGCCTACGCCGATGGCATTGGCTGGGCCGACGCCAAACAACGCGTCTTCGAGCGGCTGGACCGGGAGCTCACGCCGATGCGCGAGCGTTACGAAACCCTGATGCGCGACCCCGGCGCCATCGAGGACCTCCTGCTAGCGGGGGCCGCAAAGGCGCGTCGGCTGTCCACACCCTTTATGGAGCAACTGCGCCACGCCGTTGGCCTGCGCAGCCTGCGCGCGCAGAGCGACGCCGACAAGGCCGACACCAAGGCAGCGAGAGTAGTGCTGCCGAGCTTCAAGCAATACCGCGAAAGCGACGGCCGTTTCCACTTCAAACTGGTCGATACCCAAGGTCGCGAGCTGCTGAAAAGCCAGGGTTTTGCCTCACCCAAGGACGCCGGGGCCGTGATCAGGCGACTGCACAAGGAAGGAGTGGCAGCGTGGCAGGAACTCGCAGCGCAGCTCACCATTGCTCACGGGGCCAGCAGCGCCGAAGTGGCCATCGCGCTGGAGCAATTGGCAGGCGCAAACGCGGCAGGCTGACTGCTACAATCCGGTCCTGTTCGCGCACGGCACCAGCAGGCATCTGGAGAGGTGGCAGAGTGGCCGAATGTACCTGACTCGAAATCAGGCGTACCGCAAGGTACCGTGGGTTCGAATCCCACC
>JAJAZK010000367.1 GCA_026785765.1 Rhodoferax sp.
GCTGTAACGCCCCAGTGCATACGCCTGCCAGTAATAGGCGTTCGGATTGTTCGGGTCCAACTCGGACTGTGCCTGGGCGCGTTGCGCCACCAACTGGTACAACTCCAGCCGGGTTTTTTCCTTTTTCTCCAGGTAGGTTGCATAGATGCAGACGGCCTTGTTGGCCACGGTCATGCCCTCGGCCCCGGCTTTCAGGCCGGCTTCGGCAGCGCGCTGAAAATCGCCGTTGTGAAACAGGGCCCAAGCTTCGAGCAGCGCGGTGTCGCGTGGCATTGGCTCCGCGTCGCCCTGGTGCAGGCGCGGCCAATGCTTCTTGACGAGTGCGGCATTAAACGCGTATTCGCCAGCATAGGGAAAAGCGGTCCATTTGGGCATCGCGGTCTCCTCTTGTTGCTTGGGTCTGCGGCAGTGTGGACGGTGCCTGCAACTGCTGCCTCCGACTTTACTTGAGTGGACTGCCGTAGGCACCCACCAACGTCAACAAATGCTGCCGTTGGCCGGGCTCGAGGTACGGCATCAGCAGATTGAGTACGTGGTGGGCGCCACGCAGCAGGGCCGACTGGGCGCTCTCAGGCTCCAGCGCCTTGCGCGGGTCGCGCGCATACTCGAAGCTCAGCCAATAGGTCAACACCACCACCATGCTGGTGGCCGTCGGCTCGGCCTCGCGCGCATCAATGCTGATCGCACCGGTGCGGCCCATGCTGTCGAGCATGGTGCGCAGCGAGCGCGTCTTGTTCTTCAGCATCGTCTGCACATGTGTTTCCAGGCGGCGGTTCTTGGACAGCAGGTCGTTCAGGTCGCGGTACAGGAAGCGGTATTGCCAGATCAGCTCGAACAGGGAGTGCAGGAAGAACCAGGCGTCCTCGACGTCGCGCACGCTGTCGCTGGCGTTGAGCAGTTCGTTCAGCGAGCGCTCAAAACGATCAAACAAGGAGTTGATCAGCTCATCCTTGGCGGGGTAGTGGTAATACAGGTTGCCCGGGCTAATGTTCATCTCGGCGGAGATCAGCGTGGTTGACACATTGGGCTCGCCAAAGCGGTTGAACAGCTCGAGTGTCACCTCGAGGATGCGTTCGGCGGTGCGCCGGGGCGCCTTTTTTGCCATCGCCGTCAGCCGACGCCAGCCGGGTGGCCAGTCAGGTGTCCCAGGTCGTCCATCAACTCTTGCAGGTTCGCAATCGCCCGGCCGACACGGGTGGGCGCCTTGGCCGGTGCGCACAGGTGCGCCTTGGGGTTGTCCAGCGCAGCGTGGTCGAGGGTAATGCCGTGCCGCCGCAGTTTCGCAGACAGGCTGGTGCTGCGCGAACGCAGCAGATGGCGGGTCTGCTGGAAGGCATGTTCGGCGAGGTGGCGCCGCTGCGCGTAACCAAAGGTGTTGGCCAGGTACAACTCGGGGTCGCGGTGGTCTGGTTCGATCAGCACGATGTCGGTGTCGGGGTAGGCCCGTTCGTAGGGCTGCATGCCCAGCTCCAGACGCTAGTGGATCATCGAGCGAAAGGTCTGGCTCAGCACGGCCGGCAGGCCGCCGTCGACGATTTTCGGAATCTTGCGCCGCTCTGGCGCCAATGCTCCCTGCATCACCTTGGGGTTGGCGGGTACAGTGGCATCAAACGGCACCAGCGGGTTGAGGCACAGCATCAGGTCCACGCCCTGGTCCATCGCCACCGACGCATGCAGGGTTTTCTTCAAAGCGCCGTCCACATAGTACTGGTCGTCGATTTCCACCGGCGGGAACAGGCCTGGCAAGGCGGAGCTTGCCTGTACCGCCTGCGAGATCGGCACATGGTCCCAACCCGGTTGCCCAAACGGCGCCGCTTCGCCAGTGTCGAGGTTGGTGGCCACCAGCGTCAGGCGAGTCTTGAGCTCCCGAAAGTCATTGGTAAATCCGTTCTGCGAGAACAGGCGCGCCAGTTGCTCATGAATCTTGTGGTTGGAAAAAACACCGGTCGGCAGGCTGGCACCGAGTCGTTCCACCACTTGTGTGATCGGCTTGCGTCCGGCGGTAATTCGCCACGCCGCCGCGGCGAGCAAGCCCGGCAACATGATGGCCCGGCGCAGGTACTCACTGTAGGCCGGCACCATCAGCCACGATGGGTCAAAGATGCCCGCGTCGGAGGCACTGCCGTTTTCGATAAAGGAGGCGCACAGGGCGCGTGGTGTCATGCCGTTGGCCAGCCCGGCCGCGATGAAACCACCGGCCGACACACCCACATAGTGATCGAGGCGGTTCAACGCCAGCCCGATCAAGGATTCTTCCAGCGCACACAGGACCCCGATCTGGTAGATCGCCCCCAATGGGCCACCGCCGGCCAATGCCAACGCAATGCGGGGTTTGCGCGACCGGGTAGTGCCGTGGGTCATGGTTCCGAAGTGTAGTTTGGTGGTGGTGGCGCCAATGCTGCGACGCAACACAGTTTGGCGCGCAGGTCACTGCTTCGCTGGTGCACAAGTCGGCACCCGCCCGGGCGCCCTGTTATCGCCGGAAAGGCACCGGCGCTCAAGCGGCTTTTTTTGCCACCGGGCGTTTTGCCACCAGGCGCTTTGCAGCTGGTTTGCTGGTTGCGCGGACTGCCTTCTTCGTTGGCAACTTTTTTGCAACCGTTTTTGTGGCCGACTTGGCGCTGCCGACGGTGGCGGCTGAGGAGAGCTTCTGCACGCTTTTGTTGAGTTCGTCGATGCGCGCGATCAGGGCGTTGATATCTTTGGCAGACGGAACGCCCAGCTTGTTGAGGGCTTTGGCAACGCGCTCTTCAAAGATGTTCTCCAGTTTGTCCCATTGGCCCGAGGCTTTGGAGGAGATGTCGGTTGCCATGTTGGTCATGCGGCTGGTGGCTTCGGTGATCTTTTCTTCTGCTGCCGCCTGAGTTTTGCGTTGCAGGCTGGTGCCCTCTTTGACCAGCGCCTCAAAAGCGCGCGTGCCCTCGGCTTGTGCCTTGGCAAAAGCGCCAAGGCCGGCCTGCCAGATTTGTTGGGCCGAATCCTTGACCGAGCCGCTCAGGTGGGAGGCGCTGTTTTGTGGCGCAGCCGGTTTTTGAAGTTTCTTGACCATAGGGTGCTCCTGGGTGTTGTTGGATTGGCGCACTGACGGCGAATTGCCGCCCGTTGCGTGGGCGGTACTGTACGGTCGCCGGCGGTTCTGGTGTAGGTGCAGGGTACTAAATGCGTCGCGCCCGGACACTGCGAGCGCGGGTTATTGCTAAATCGCAATCGCCAGGTTTTAGGGAAGAATGTCGGTTGCCGCATCCCTGCGCCAAAAACCGGATTAGGAGTTCCCCCATGCAGTATTTTGTGACCGGCGCGACCGGGTTCATTGGCAAGCGGCTGGTCAAGAA
>JAJAZK010000368.1 GCA_026785765.1 Rhodoferax sp.
ATACTGCGCAGGCCCCTTCCACTCACAAAACGAGCCGCCGGGCTGTTGCTGCAGCAGGTGTTTAGCTACATCTACCCACGGCAGATAAAAACTGGGCGGATGCGATGTCTCCAACACCTTGATGGCGTGGCGAGTGCGGGCAACCTCCAGCGCGCCCCAACGGATGACCACCTCCCGCGTATCGGGCGCGAGCTGCGGTGGGCGGGGAAAATCCCACACTGAGGTTTGGCCGGGTTGCGGCGTGTGCGCAAATGGCGGGCGGGCCTGGCCACGCCACTGCCACTGGTCGCGGGCGGATTGGAGCCAGGCAGGGGTTGGGGCAACTGTGGAGTTGGCAGGCATAAGAAGCAATCCTTTCCAATTGACGTTGAAGCAACCATTGTCTTCCGGTAGAGCTTGGCGACAACCAACTCCGCCAGGAAGGTAATTTGCCCCAGGGGCCGGGCTTTCTCGAAACAGCGGCGGTCGGCGGTGACCCGCACCGCGGCCGCCAACGCTCGCCGCTGCGCAAGACTCATCCCCGCCGCCTGCCCGTCCCCTCCGACACACTGCGCCGCAAAAACGCGGCCTTGGTGTAACTCGCGGTCTCCTCTGCCACCTGCAGGGCTTCATCGTCCGACGACAAGCGGCTGACCATCTTGCGGCTGGCAAACAACATCTCCCTGGCGGCCATCCGGGCGTCGCGTTCGAGTAGCGCCTTGAGCTGCGCCAGCTTTCCAGCGAGCCAGGGGTAGTTGGCGGCCATCGCCTCACCGCTGTGCAGCAGTGCTTTGGCCACGGCGCACTTGCCTTGCTGCAGCAGTTGGCGCACCTGCATGTTGAGGTCTGCAAAACCCACCTCTCGCAGACGGCGCGAAAGTGTCGTCGGTCGGCAAGGCGGCCATTTGCGCGGCGGGCGGCACCGGTAGCTGCAGCGGTGCGCGGTGCAAGGCGACGGTATTGCCATCCATATCCTTCCCTGCCTGCTGAGCGCCGGCAACGTGAGACCGGCCGGGTGGGCCTGCGCGCGCGGCGCCACATGCAGGCGCAGCAGCATCCAGGCCTCGGCGCTCCAGGCCAGATCGGGCAGCGGCAGCCAGCCGTCGGCGTCGGCGAGTGCGCCGCCCGGCGGCTCGACAATCACGCCCTGCCCCGCGATGGGCCGTATGCGCAACTGGCGCAGCAGTATGGCCTGCAGCAGCGACAACTCCTCGTCAAACGCGTCAAACAGGTCTTCGGCCTTCTGGCCGTAATACTGCTGGCCGCCCCCGGCGCCCGCCATGGCGACCATCAGCTCCTCGTTGACGCCGCGCCCCAGACCCACCGTGGTGGTGCTGACGCCGCGCTCCAGCCACTGGCCACATTGGGCCGTGATGGCCGCCACGTAAACCAAGCCATGGTTCGCCTGCCCGTCGGACAGCAACAGCACGCGCGAGATGCTGCTTGGCGCGCTGGCCACGAGTTGGCGCGCGCCGGTCTCCAAGCCCGCGTGCAGATCGGCTGCGGCCGCCACTGTCCACACCGGCCAGCGCCTGGGCGACGGCCCCTGGCTTCGGGTGAAAGCGCCAGCGGCACGGGCACCTGCACCTTGTCGACACACAGCACCACGGCGAGCTGGTCTTCGGGGTGCAGCAGCGCGCCGATGTGCCCCACGCAACGCAGCGCCTCGGTCAGCTGCTCTCCGTCCATGTTGCCCGAGCGGTCCACCACCAGCGACAGGCGCAGGGGGATGCGCGGTTGGGTTGCTGCGCCAGCAGGCTCGGGTGGGCGGGCCGGGGCTTGCACACGCACCAGCACTTCGATGGCGCCGCCTTCGGCAGGGACGGCGGGACGCAGGGGGGTGACGAGCAGGGTGGGTGCGACGGAAGGCGTCGCGGCGGTGTGGGCGGGTGTCGGATGGGTCATGGTCGGGCTCCTGAATGGGGAAGGCGTGATCATGGGCGTTGGCAGGCTCAAGGCGTGGGCCTGAGGGGCTGGGGCTGCGTACAGCTTGCAAAAGGAAAGTGGAGATTGTCTGGGCTCAGCGGGTGAGCCCGATTAGACGGTTCTACCCGAAAACCCTGACGCTACCCATTTTCAAAAGCCTGTGCTAATCTTGCGCCATGACCACAGCCCTTAGCCCCATCGTCTCGGAGTTCGAGACCGAGGAACAGGCGGCGAGCCATGACAAGTGGTTTCGTGCCGAGGTGCAAAAAGCCCTGGACAACACGGAACCGCGCATCCCGCATGATCAAGTCATGGTTGAAATGCGTGAACTGATTCAATCCAAGAGAGACAAGCGGGGCCGTGCTGGTTGACTGGAATCCGGTGGCCAGAGCGTCATTGCGGGCCATTCTGGACTACATCGGCGACCGCAACGATTCTGCCGCGCAAGATTTGTATGAGGCGATAGAAGCGGCAACACAGGCTTTGCCGCTGCACCCCTATTTGTACCGTCCTGGCCGGGTAGCGGGTACGCGGGAAATCGTGGTGCATCCAAACTACATCGTCGTCTACCGCGTCGCAAGACAAATCGAAATTGTTAACGTGTTGCACGCGCGGCAGCAGTACCCCACGCTGTAGTCTGCAATCGCCTGCAGATCATCCTCCGCCGCCAGCGAAAACAGCACACGCATCAAGACCTGCTTTTTGCGGCGGGAATACGTGCCTTGTACTTTGTGGTCAGTCGCTCAAAGACCCCATTGGCATCCATACCTGGACCGCTGGCGGCTCCGGCGGCGATTGTTGCGCGAAGCTCGTGCAGCTTCAAGGTCTGCAATTGCTCCTGGTCTTCCAGCAGGCGCAAGCCGGCGCGGACCCCTCGCTTGCATTGTTGAAGCGCCCTTCGCGCACCTGCTCCTTCACGAAACTTTCGAAATGGGTAACCAAGGCGACACTGGTCGGCATTGCAATCTCCGAAGTAACTGTAAATAACCAAGATTCATGCAGCTGCTCCGTCCAATGGAGACCAGTGGGGCCGTGTCGGCTCAATCTGCAAGGTAAAAGCTGCGGCGAAGCTCTTCGGCATCATTGCGCCCGCCGCAGCGGCTCAATGCAAGTGCCGCCGGCGCGTGCGATGCGCCGCCGTCACCATCGCCTGATCGCCGGACACCACGGCCCAGACGCCAAAGTAGCGCTCCGCGGCGGCGTACTGGCTGCGCGAGAGCACGTCGCGCAGGTCCCGACGCGTGGTGAGATCCAGCGTCTTGATCACCGCGCCGTGGCCATCGTGGCGGCTGCGGCCATGGTCTACCAGCAGCCCGAGGAACCAGCCGGGGATGCCGCGCTGCTGGAGGCGCGTGCTGGCGTGCTGCGTGCGAGTGTGGGCGGGTCGGCAGGCGCTACGGGAACGGTAGCGGCCTGATTGAGATTCGGCATGGTCGGTTCCTGTTGGTAGACAGGGAGTCATGGGCGGCAGCAGGCTCAGGGGGCGGGCTGGTGGGGCTGCGGGTTTGTACAGGTTGAGGGCTCCACGCTGTCGTTCGCAAGCTCATTCCATGCGCCTGTGCCCTACTCCGCCAGCCGTGCCACAACGGCCGGTTGCAGGTTCACCCAGATCACCGCTCCGCTCGGGTGGTAATAGGAAATAGGTGAAACCAGCCGCTTCGCGTCGCGCAGCACCCAAGCATGCTTGTATTTCGCTACATCGCCGTTCTTGATGCGTTCGGGCGTGACCAAATGCCTTGCAATGTTGTCGAGCATCGCGGTCTCAGTCAGCGCATCCTGAACGCCAGCGAGCCGATCGTATGCCCGAAATGCGCACATGAATTCACTATTGGGGAAGGCATTACCCGGCAAGCCATAGACCGGCACGCGGACGAGTTTGAGGCTCTGCTAAAGGTGCGACGGGATGAACTAGAACTGCACTTGACGCAGGAGGCCCAACGCAAGGCCAACCAGCAAGCCGCCGAGCAGATTGCGAAGTTGCAGGAACAGGTTTCGACCGCGAAGCGTGCTGAACGAGAGGCGCAATCCAACATCGATCAGGTCCGCAAGGAGGTCCGCGAAAAGGCAATTGCCGAAGCGGCACAGTCGATTGATGCGTTGAATGAAGACCTGGCCCGAAAAAACGAGCAGCTGAAGGAGTTCGGCCAGCGGGAGATTGAGCTGCGGCGGCAAAAACAGGCCCTTGAGGAGCAACAGCGCGATCTGGACCTCGAAGTGCAGCGCCGCTTGGATGAAGAACGTGAACAGCTGACCGCGGCCATAGCCCAGCGCGAAGCTGACCGGTATGCCGCAATGGAGGGCGACTGGCGCAAGAAATTCGAGGACGCCCAGAAGACTAACGAGGACCTGCGGCGCAAGCTGGAGCAGGGTTCACAGCAGTTGCAGGGTGAAGTCTTCGAACTTGCGGTGGAGCAGGCCTTGGCTGCTACGTTCTTCCACGATTTGATCGAGGAGGTGAAAAAGGGCATCCGTGGCGCCGACGTGATACAGACCGTTCGGACGTCTGCGGGCATCCCGGCCGGCAAGATCATCTGGGAGGCAAAGCGCGCCGAAAACTGGTCGGACAAATGGATCCAGAAGCTGAAAGACGATCAGCAGGATGCCAAAGCAGACATCGCAGTGTTGGTGACGACGGTCATGCCCAAAGGGATTACCGAATCATTCGGGCGCGTCGGGGACGTGTGGGTGATTTCCCCACAGGTGCTCAAACCGATGGCCGAAACGCTCCGGGTGATCCCTCGTCCGTGACCGATGCCCATGCCGCTTCGGCTTGCGCCGTCTTGACGGCGACTTCCGCCTGCAGGCGGTGAGCGACCGACGCGTAATCGGTCATCACCGGCGCGACGAACGGGCCGGGTTTGAATGCGGCGCTGCTCTTACCAAACGCACGATGCAGCCAGAGCGCGAGTTCGCGCGCCACCCGAAGGGCGCTGAGTGCCTCAGTTGTCGTGATCGGGGTTGCCGCGAAGTGGTGATTGGCGGCGTTGCCGCGCTGCCGCAACAGGTGCAGCATGTCGGCAACCGAGCGGTCGAGCTGGTGCCGGCGTTGAAGGGTCATCAACAAATCGGCCTGCGACGTCTGCTGCGACGCATCAACCCCCAGAAGCGCGGCCACGTGCTGGGCCAGTGCTTCGCCGAACTGGCGCAGCTTCAGAAGACACGTATTGGGGTCTTGCGCGGCAAAGTTGCGTTCTGCAGCCGTGCAGAGTTGCACCAGCAGAGGGTCATGCTGGCGTAAAAACTCGAAATTGGATGCGGGGTGCGACAGACCTTCAGACACTGTTGACTACTGCAAAAACGCCTGGGCGGCGTCGCCTTCGGGCCCAGTTAAGGCAAGTTGCATTGTGCAATAAATGTATCAACCAGGAGCGGGGCAGCGCCGCTCCTTTTGGATCAAGCAATAGGCAAATTTCGTCGACATTAAAGGGACGGTGCGTTTGGCACGCATCTCCAAAGCGGTCACACATACCTCCCCGCCGCCTCCAAAAACCCCTTCTGCACCCTCTTCCGCAACCCCTTCGGTTCCAGCACCTCCACAACCGCCCCAAAGCGCATAACGTCTCCCATGATCTCGCGGTCATCGGAATACGGCACCGACAACACGTAGCTGCCATCTGGCTCCGTATGGCTCTCCTGCTGCGGGTGCCAGGTCTCGCGCTCCACCCAGCGGGCGCGCTCCTTGGTGAACCGGAGCTTGGCCCAGGCCTGGGGGCGGCCGCCGAAAATGCCGTAACTCACGCCCATGGTTTCTTCGATGGTCCTGGCGCTCACTTCCTTGGCGGCGTTGTCCAGCACTCGTAGCTGGGCGATGGCGTCGATGTTGAAGCTGCGCAGGTCGTCGCGCAGCTTGGCGTTGTCACGCTCCAAGGTGGCGGGCGATATCTCCAGGTTGGCCATCAGCTCGGCCGCCGACAGCGCTCGTTTGGCGCTGAGCAGGCTGCGGAACTGGTACAGGCGAACCGCTTCGCTCATCAGGAAACCTCCGCGCTGCGCGCTGCGGCGCTATTCGCCTTGTCAACGGCCGGTCGCCTCATGGTTGCGCATTCTTCTTGTTCGTGGCTGTTGGCTGACCAAATTAATTATGCATGGCGGTGCATGATGCGTGGGGCCAGGCTCGCCGGCTGATGCGACGAAACGACAAATCGGCAGCATCTCGCTGGATGCCCCTATAGTGCGTCAGGCTCATGCTGTGAGCTGGGCGCCGAGCATGATAGGCATCATGGCTGCGAGCCGACTCTGCCGCCGAATCCTTAAATCGGCGCGTGGGTCTGCAGCCAATCCTTCAGAGCGTCATTCATGCGTGTCTGCCATCCCTTGCCACTGGCCTTGAAAGCCGCCATCACATCAGGCGAAAGGCGAATGGTCGTGCGCTCCTTCACCGTCGTGGCGAGCGGACGACCGCGCGGCCTCAGCATGCTTGAAGCTGCATCCTGGCCAAACAGTTCTGGCAACACCTCTTGGGCGGGCGGTGCGGCCGAAACTTCAGCAGTCGTCCACTCCGGATTGTCAGGGTCGGTCAATTCAGGAACCGGTCGCTTTGGCATGACGCTTTACCGCTCTGGCCGGGCCCTTTATTGTGCATACACTAAATTTCCCTCGGCGGCCACTTGACTGAAGACCGGCTCCGGGGACTGCGCGCAATGAGCGGCATCAACTTCGTGCGCACCTGGCCCGCGCGTCACAAGGTCCAGGGATGCTCTGCATATCCCCGGGTGGCACGATCCCTGCGTCACGGATTTCTTCACAGTAGAAGCGTTCGGCGAGGTCGCAAGACAGCAGCGGGAAATTGCTCTGGCATCGTTTTGCTTTTTCATGGCAACCATTCATGCTGGTCACCCAACAGCCCGTATTGCGCAAGTTCTGGCACGCCGGCATGCCGCTGGCCGCTCTGGCGGATGGCCCCAAGCCCTTCACCCTGCCGGGCCTGGACATTGTGTTGTTTCTAAACGAACACGGGCATCCCGCCGCCCTGCACGAGCGTTGCTGCCACCGCACCGCCATACTCTTCAAGGGCTGGTGCGTCAACACCGAGGGCTGCGTCTGATCGACGCCGCCAAC
>JAJAZK010000369.1 GCA_026785765.1 Rhodoferax sp.
CCTTCGACCCGATCAACAGTATCAATCCCAATCCGGTCGCAGGTGGTCTTGCGCTGTGGGACCATTCCTTTGGAAATAATGTTACGGCGCAGTCGGCAGGGATTGAGGCAAGCGGTGCCACCCTCGCACTTGCTTTTGCGGACTACAACACTCTGGAGGCCTCCAACAACCTGGTCCAGAATTCCTGGAACTACGATTTCTTCGACTCGGTCTTTGCGTTCGATCCGAACGCCCAGGGCACCTACACCATCAAGCTCGAAGCCTTCAGTAGTGACGGTGGTGCTGCATTGGCGAGCAGCACGATCAACGTGAACGTCGGCGCCGCCGCCGTCGTCCCGGAACCCGGTAGCATGGCCCTGGTTGGCCTGGCGCTTGCCGGACTTGCAGTTATGAGCCGTCGCCGCAAGGTCTGACATTGGCGCGTGCCAGCTCAAACCCCGCTCCTGCGGGGTTTTTTGTTGAAGAGGCCGTCGGGCTTGCGTCCGGTCGGTCGACTGAAATTGAATCGTAGCCAATTTGGTCGGCCTTCCAGAACCCTGGCAACCGTTTCGTCACCCGGCCAACAGGCGGCGCATCATGACAATAATTCGAGCGCTGATATACCGGGTCGGCCGGCTGATTCAGACTGCGCTGCGCATTCTCCTCGCGCTGGGCGCCAATGATCGCGCGGCCAAGCCCTTCGCCAAAGTGCACGGCGAATTGTTCGCCACCCGCACGTAGCGAAGCGCTGCGCCCCCACCCGATCGCACGGATCCCGAAATCAGCGCTGGCCCCAGCGCGTCGCGCGTCATGCAACGACCGAATGGCGCCGTCAAAGTTGCCCAATCCACAGGTGCAAAGGCCCGCGCGACGGTGTGGGCGTCGGTTTGATGGCCCCGCAATGACGGGATCTGCATACTCAGCCTGAAATGGCAGGAAATGGGCTGGGCAGCGGCTACATGGGATCAGGGGTTTATCGGATCCCGGTCGCCTACGGAATCGGTACTTGCCGCGCCCGCTCCTGCTGCAGCAATCCGACGAATTGCTCCAGCGGCACCGGTCGGCTGTACAGGAACCCCTGGTAGTTGTCGCAGCCCATTGCCTTGATGGCTGCCAACTGCGCGGCGGTCTCCACGCCTTCGGCTATCACCGACATGCCCAAGCTGTGACCCAAGCTGATGATGGACTGGACAATTGCCCGATCGGTAGTTGTGCCGGGCAGGTCAATCAGAAAAGAACGGTCGACCTTGAGTTCGTCCAGCGGAAAGCTCTTGAGGTAACTCAGCGATGAGTATCCGGTGCCAAAGTCGTCGATGGAGAGTTTGACGCCCAGGCGTTTGAGCTGGCGCATGAGCGCCAGACAGCCCTGCACGTTGTCCATCAACATGCTCTCGGTGAGTTCGATGATGATCTGGTGCGGCATCAGGCCGCTGTCCGACAACGCCTGGCGCGTCACGCCGCACAGATCGCCGGTCAGGAACTGCGGCTTGGCAACATTGATCGCAATCGTGAGTCCCTCAAAGCCGACTCGTGCCCATCCGGCGGCATCGAGGCAGGCGCGTTTTACGACCCACTGGCCAATGCTGCTGATCAGTCCGAGTTCTTCTGCCATGGTGATGAAGCGTACCGGCGGAACCAGTCCCAGTTCGGGATGCTGCCAGCGTACCAGCGCTTCTGCCCCGATGATGCGGTTGCCGTGGATATCGATTTTGGGCTGGTAGTGCAGGCGCAGTTCGCCGCGTTCAGCGGCATGGCGCAATTGTGAACCCAGCGCCAGGCGCTCGTAGGATTTAGCGTTCAGTTCGGCGGATGCCAATTTGAATGGCGCGCCGGCCTGCTGGCGCGCATGGGTGGATGCCAGGTGCGCGCCTTTGCGCAGGGCTTCGGCGCTATCGCCGTCGGCCGGCGAGACCGCAATGCCCACCCAGGCGCTGGGACCGATTTCGTGGGCTCCCAGTGTGACCAGCTCAGAAATCGCGTTGATCACGCGTTTCGCCGCTGCCTCGATGGCATCCGCAGTCGCCATGCCTTCCAGCACGAGGCCAAACTGTTCCGCGCCCAGCCGGGCAACGCGGGGCGCGCGCTCAATACTGGTCGTCATGGCGTTGGCGCGGGTGTCCGCTTCGTTTGCAAAGCGGGTCAGGCGCCGCGCCAGCACCTTGTCGAGCGTGTCCGCCGACGCCTGGTCCATGGTCTCGCGCACTTGCCGGCAATCGGGTATGGAGATGCTGAACAGCGCCACCATGCCACCCACCAGGTCCTTACGCGAGATGATCTCGTCGACGCCGCGCTCAAACAGGCGCTGGTTCGGCAAGTCGGTGACCGCGTCGAAGTTGACCATCCGCTTGTGGTATTGGTGGAAGGCCAGCGTGTTGCGCAGCCGCAATACCAGCTCGCTTTGGTCCACCGGCTTGGAAAGAAAATCGGTCACGCCGAGTTGCAGCGCGCGCAGCTTGGCGTCGGCTCCGGTGGCCGCGGTCAGCACGATCACCGGCGTGTAGCGCAGCTTTCGGTCGCCACGGCTCATCTCCAGCAAATCGAAGCCTGATAGCTGGGGCATCATCAGGTCCAGCAGCAGCACGCTGGGCTCCTCACTGCGCAGCAGGGCCAGCGCCTCGCGCGGGTTATTGGTCACCACGAAGTTGACATAACCTTCATCCTCCAGATAGGCCTGGATCAGATCGGTCATCAGCGGCTCATCGTCGACCATCATCACCTTGGCGTCATGCAG
>JAJAZK010000370.1 GCA_026785765.1 Rhodoferax sp.
CACAGGGCGTTTACTTGAGGTGCTTGCCAATCAGGCCGGCCATCTCGAACATGGACACCTGCATCTTGCCGAAGATTTCCTTCAGCTTGGCGTCGGCGTTGATCATGCGCTTGTTGACCGCGTCTTGCAGCTTGTTCTTCTTGATGTAGGTCCACAACTTGCTGACCACCTCGGTGCGTGGCAGTGGGCTTGCGCCAACCACGGCAGCCAGGGCGGGGCTGGGTGTGAGGGCCTTCATGAAAGCGGCATTGACGGTGCGTTTCTTGGCGGGGACTTTCTTGGCGGCAGCCTTCGTGGCTGGAGCGGCTTTCTTGGCAGCGGCCTTTTTCTCAGGCGCAGCCTTTTTGGCCGGGGCAGCTTTCTTCGCTGCTACTTTCGTTGCCGGTGCTGCTTTCTTAGCGGGTGCAGCTTTTTTGGCGGGGGCCTTTTTGGCCGGAGCTTTTTTTGCAGTTGCCATGATTGAATTGTCCTTCTGGAAGTTGATTAATCACCAGTGAAGAACTGCTTCTCCTCTGGCACTGCGGATGCTACTGGAGAAAAATCGTGTTTCCAAGCGAAAACTGATGTTTTTCGCTCTTGCGTGTTGTTTTTTAATGCTGCGGTGCAGTGCACTTTTCGCTGGAGAAAGCGCGAAGCGCTTCGTGTGTTGCGACAAGATGTCTGGTTAACATCCCGGATTCATAGACTAATTTCCGCCCAACCCCGGACCCGCACAACATGCCCACCAGTTTTTCCACCTGCGACCTGTGTGATGCCCACAAGGGCGACACGAGCGGCGCTTTCCGGGTTTTGCCACCGGTGTTTTTCAGTTTTGGCGGCCTGCGCAGTTTCTGCGGGCCGGTCGCGACGTTGCAGTGTTTCGAGGACAACTCACTGGTCAAGTCGGCGCTGGACAGCCCGGGAGGCGGGCGGGTGCTGGTGGTGGACGGCGGCGCGTCCATACGCCGCGCCCTGATCGGTGGCAACCTCGGTCTCGCCGCAGTGCGCAACGGCTGGGTTGGGTTGCTGGTCGACGGCTGCGTGCGCGACGTGGCTGAGTTGTCCCAGTTACAGCTCGGCATCCTGGCCTTGGCCAGCATGCCGATGCCACCCGAGAAACGCATGCAGGGGCAACGCGACGTGCCCATCCGGGTGCAGGGGCTGCCAGTCCAACCCGGTGACTGGTTGTACGCCGACGCCGACGGGGTGGTGCTGGCGCCGCGTTCCCTTTTGTAGTGCGGTGTTGCACGCTATGGAGACCGTCGGAGTCGTCTCGTCTGGCTGGTATTGCTGCGAGCGCAGGTGTACCTTCGGCAAGCGGTGCTGCCGGGCCAGCGCGTCGGGCGCCGAAGGTCGGTCCCGAGCCGTTCGAGCACGAAATTCGCTCAAAGGCACAAAGCATTGGTCAGTGCAAGAGTGCCGCACTGCATTCAGCTTGTGCGCCGCCTGGCTTCGTGTTTATCCAACCTCGGGGTTAAGACCCAAACGCCCGCCTGCCGGGCCGAGTTGGCGGTACTGCGTCGGGGACACGCCGACATGGCGGCGGAATGCCCGTGCGAACGCACTGTGGTCGGCGAATCCACTGTCGGCAGCGATCTGTGCGATGGAGCCGGTACCCGCGAGCATGCGGATTGCAGCGTCCAGCCGCAGTGACAACAACCAGCGCCCGGGCGTGAGCTGCAGCAGGGCCATCAGGTGGCGCTCGAGTTGTGCCACCGAAAGGCCTGCGTGAACGGCCAAGGCGCCCACAGTCAACGGATCGGTGCAGTGGGCGCGGGCGTAGGCCAGCGTTTGCGCCAGCCGCCGGTACACCGGGTTTTGCGGCGACGGGTTCTTCAGGTCGCGCGAGATGCCCACAATGCCGCTCACATTGTTGCCCTGCAGCAGCGGGTGCTTCACGGTCAGGCACCAGCCGGCACTGTGGTTTGGAAACAGATGGTGTTCGAGCTCGTTGACCACGCTGCGCCGGCTCGCCACCACGCGCAGGTCCTGCTCCAGGTAGTTGCCCCCCAGCTGCGCCGGGAACACCTGCGCCGCAGTCTTGCCGCGCAGGTTTGCCATGGCAGGCAGGCCCAGTCGCAACAGCAACGTACGGTTGGCGTGGGTGTAGCGCCCCTGTGCGTCCTTGCAGAAAAAGACCACATCGGGCAATTCGTCAAAGAGCGCAAAACAGGCGGCTTGCAGCTGCATGCGGCGATTGTGCCGAAATCTGCATCCGGCACGCCGAATTGCATCTAGCCGACGCGCGGCCCGCCATCCACAATTGCGCCATGCAAGCGATTGAGTGTCTTGACTCCCATACCGGCGGCGAGCCGACGCGGGTGGTGTTGTCCGGGTTTCCGGACTTCTCCGGCGTAGCCCTGCCCGAGGTGGTGAACCGGCTGCGTCTGCACCACGACCGCTACCGCAAGGCCACGGTGTGCGAGCCGCGCGGCAACGATGTGCTGGTCGGAGCCTTGTTGCTGGCGCCGCGCGATGCCGGGTCGATTGCGTCCGTGGTGTTTTTCAACAACGTCGGTTACCTCGGCATGTGTGGCCACGGAACCATCGGTCTGGTCGCCACACTGGCGCACCTGGGGCGAATCGCGCCTGGCTGCTTCGCCATCGACACCCCCGTCGGGACGGTGCAGGTGCAGCTGCGTGCCGACGGCTCCGTGTCCATCGACAACGTGGCTTCGTACCGCCATCGGGCCGATGTCGAACTCGAGGTGGCGGGGTTGGGCCGGGTGGTGGGGGACATCGCCTGGGGCGGCAACTGGTTCTTCCTGTGCCACGCGCCAGCCACTGCGGTGCGCGTGGAAGACGCGGCAGAGCTGACGCGCTGGGCCCTGTTGATCCGTCAGGCACTGGTGGCGCAAGGCGTGACCGGGCGCGACGGCGCTCCCATTGACCATATCGAGTTGACCGGTCCCGCCCACCGCGCTGCGCACCACGGCCGCAACTTTGTCCTGTGTCCGGGTGGCGCCTACGACCGTTCGCCCTGCGGTACCGGCACCAGCGCCAAGCTGGCATGCCTGGCAGCCGATGGCTCTCTTGCACCGGGCCAGGTCTGGTTGCAGGAGAGCGTGCTGGGCAGTGTTTTCCAGGGCAGTTACCGCATCGTCGATGCGCAGCTGATCCCGACCATCACCGGGCAGGCGTTTGTGTCTGGCAAGACCACCTTGCTGCTCGACCCGGCCGACCCTTTTTGCTGGGGCCTGGACTGAATCCCACCACCGTTGTTCAACTTGTTTAGTAAATGAAAGGACCGCACCATGGCCAATTTCTGGCAAGGCGTATTGCCCGCACTCACCACCCCGTTTCTGCCCGATGGCAGCGTAGATCATGTGTTTCTGGCCCTACATGTGGACCAGATGATGCTTGCCGGCTGCACCGGCATCGTGCCGTTGGGTTCGCTCGGCGAAACCGCCACCTTGTCCGTCGATGAAAAGCGCGCGGTGCTGCAGACCGTGGTCCAGGCGGTGGCCGGGCGCGGCGCCGTCGTGCCGGGTGTGGCGGCCCTGGCGACCGGCGATGCAGTGGCCTTTGCGCGTATGGCGCAGGATTTGGGCTGTGATGGGCTGATGGTGCTGCCGCCGTATGTGTACTCGACCGACTGGCGCGAGATGCGCGCGCATGTGAGCGCCGTGATTGGCGCCACGCCTTTGCCGTGTATGTTGTACAACAACCCGCTCGCCTACAAGACCGACTTCAGCGCCGAGCAGATGGCCGAACTGGCCACACAACACGCCAATTTCGCCGCCGTCAAGGAGTCCAGCGCCGACGTGCGGCGCATTGCGGCGATCCGGTCGTTGCTGGGGGACCGGCTGCAGATTCTGATTGGTGTCGACGACATGATTGTCGAAGGTGTCGCCGCCGGAGCCACTGGCTGGATCGCCGGACTGGTGAATGCGTTTCCGCGCGAATCGGTGTTGTTGTTCGAACTGGCACGCACCGGCCGGGCCGCCGAGGCGATGCCGCTGTACCACTGGTTCCTGCCGTTGCTGCGCCTGGATGTGGTGCCCAAGTTCGTCCAGTTGATCAAACTGGTGCAGTCACGCGTCGACATGGGACCGGTGCGGGTACGTGCCCCGCGTCTGGTGCTCGAAGGTTCCGAACTGGCGCAGGCAAACGCCGTGATCGACCATGCCTTGGCGACCAGGCCAGTGCTGCCGGCCCTGCGATAAGCAGACGCAGGGTGTTTTCGCAGTTTGGCCTGGGTGGAGTGACCTGTGTCGGGCACCGCTGACGCGGATGTGGTGGTGGTCGGTGCCGGGCTGGTGGGCGCTGCATGTGCACTGCGGCTGGCGGCGGCGGGCCGCGAGGTGGTGTTGCTCGACGCCCAGGCGCCTGGGCAGGGCGCGAGTTTCGGCAACGCCGGACATATTGCGACAGAGCAGATTTTTCCCCTGGCCAGTGCCGAGGTGATCCGCGCCAGCTGGCGCTACCTGCTGGCGGCAGACAGCCCGTTGCGGCTGCGCGCAGCCTATTTGCTGCCGTTGCTGCCGTGGCTCGCGCGGTTTGTCTGGGCGGCGCGTCCGGCTGCTTTCGCTCGCGGAGTAGCGGCATTGATGGCGCTGCAACAGACCGCGTTGGGCGATCTGGCCGAGCTGATGGCGCATGCCTCCATCGGTGGGCTTTTGCACCACGACGGTTACCTGCGGGTGTGGGAGACGCCGGCTGGGGAAGCCGCTGCGCGGGCCCAGGCCAGTCGGTTGCAGGTCTATGGCGTCAACTGCGCGCCGGTCGAAACTTGCATGTTGCGCCGCGCTGCGCCTGGCCTGTCGACACGCATCGCTGGCGCCATCCAGTACCCGGATACGGCCCACGTGGACGACCCGCTGGCGGTGTGCCGGGGATTTGTTGGCGCTTTGCTGCGCGCCGGTGGCAGCGTGCTCCAGCAGCGTGTGCGCGCCGTGCAGCCGGGGCGGCATGGACCGGTCATGCTGCAACTGGAATCGGGGCAGACTTTGCGTTGCCGACAGGTTCTTGTATGCGCTGGGGCCTGGTCGCGGCCACTGCTGGCAGGGCTGGGTCATGCCGTGCCGCTGGATACCGAACGCGGCTACCACATCACCGTGCCCTGGCCCGACGCCGACGGTACGCCAGCAGCGCTGCTGCGTCCCTTGCAAGTGCCGGTTGCGTCGACCGAACGCAATGTCATCATGACCCCGATGGCTATGGGGCTGCGGATGACGGGCACGGTGGAGTTTGGCGGCCTGTCGCTGGCGCCCGACCCGCGGCGCTACGCGCTGTTGCGCCAGCAGCTTGCGGCGCTGTTACCAGGGTCTTCCAGTGCCAACGCGACCAGCTGGATGGGGTTT
The DNA here is from genome assembly GCA_026785765.1 of Rhodoferax sp. GTDB lineage: Bacteria > Pseudomonadota > Gammaproteobacteria > Burkholderiales > Burkholderiaceae_C > CAISIP01. Next base: position 5,283 of record JAJAZK010000370.1, read on the forward strand.
CGCCCGTCCCTGCCAGACCACTTGCCGGTGCTGGGCCGGTCCCCATTGCACCAGAATGTGTTTTTTGCCTTTGGACACCAGCATCTGGGATTGACCCTGTGTGCCGTCACGGCCCGCCTGATGGCGGACCTGATGCAGGGTCACGCGCCGCAGCTTGATCTGTCTGCGTACCGGGTAGACCGCTTTTGAGGTACCCCGATCAAGGCGCGCTGCGGTGGCGCCACGTCAGGGCGATGCCAAGCAAGGCAATGGCAAAGGCCACGACCTGCACCGTGCTGAGTGTTTCGCCCAGTGCCAACACGCCAACCAGGGCGGCGGAAATCGGGATCATGACGGTGAAGATGCCACTGTGCGCGGCTGGCAGGTGTCTGGTCCCGGTCATCCATAACCACACCATGGCTACGCTGGCAGACAGCGAATAAAAAACCAGCAGCCACCAGATCCCGCCTGCCACCCCGGCGAAGTCAAACCCCAACGCGAACCAGATACCGAACGGCGTCATCAGCGCAAAGCCCCACAGGTTGACCAGCGACGAAATGCGTTTGGGGCCGAGTACGCCGGTGAGCTTTTTCCCGATCACCGCAAAAGCACCTTCACACAGCACCGCACCAAACACCAGCAGGTTGCCCAGCAGCTCCGACTGGCCCGGGCCGACCGCTGCACCCGGCGCGGGACTGGCGCGGGAGAACGCGAGCAGGATCAGGCCGGCCACTGCACAGAGTGCCGCCAGCCACATGCGCGCGGCGATGCGTTCGCGCAGAAACAGCCAGCTCATAACGGCGATCACCGCTGGAATGCTTGCCAACACCACGCCGGCCGAAACTGCGCTGGTCATGCTGACGCCAAACAACATGCAGATCGAGAACAGAAAGTTGCCCAGGAACGACTCCAGGAACAACAGCAGACGGATGCGTGGCGTCAGCGCCGGCTCGTCGGACGGTTTTTTCAGCCACGGCAGCATCGCAATTGCCGCGATGCCAAAACGCAGCCACGCCAGCAGGAACACCGGCAACGCTGCGACCAGCGGTTTGGACAGGGCCACGTAGGTACCGGTGAGGGACATGGCCAGGGCCAGACAGCTGTAGGCAAAAAGGCGTTGGCGCTTTGGGGTCATGGCGGGTCGCGGGGCGGATCGACCCGTTGGGGCCGTGAGTGGTTCGCCGCAAGGGCATGAAATTGGCCCCAATTGTGCGGGAGCTTTGCTGTTAAGGTCGCCACCTGACACTCACAGGGGCGAAACCATGGCGATCGGCGAGTTTGCGTATGCGATGAACGGCAACCGCTTTCTGGCGGCGCCGGAACTGGTGGACCAGCCATTTGCGGTGCTGGGGATTCCTTTTGATGGCGCCGTCACCAACCGCCCGGGCGCGCGCTTTGGCCCGGCCGAGATTCGCCGCGCCAGCCTGATGTTGTGCGACGGTCTGCATCCGTGGTTCGGTGTGTCGCCACTGGGTTTGCTGGGCGACGCGCTGGACATGCGGCTGCCCAATGCGTCGCCGCTGGCCGAGGTTCGCGCCATCATCGAGAGCCGGGCGGCGGCGGCTATGGCGCGCCACCACTGTGTGTTTCTGGGCGGCGACCATTCCGTGACATTGCCCCTGCTGCGCGCGGCCCATGCGCTGCACGGGCCATTGGCGCTGGTGCATTTTGATGCCCATTGCGACACCTGGAGCAGCCATTTCGACGAGCCGTCGGGGCATGGCACCTGGACCTATGAGGCGATTCAGCAGGGTCTGATCAGTGCACCGCACACGGTGCAGATTGGTCTGCGGTCGGCCGGCGAACGTGCCGCGCGGGAATACGTGCGCGATCAGGGCGGCGCCATCTACACGGCGCGCGACTTGCGCGGCAAAGACGGTGATGGCCTTGATTTGATCGTGCACGCAATCCGCGAACGCATCGGTGAGCGCCCCTGTTACTTGACGCTGGACATCGACTGTCTGGACCCGGCATTTGCGCCCGGCACCGGCACGCCCGAGCCTGCGGGCATGAGCAGCTCGCAGGTCATGACCTTGCTGGAGGGGCTTTCTGGCCTGAACATGGTGGCGATGGACTGCGTTGAAGTCGCGCCCGCGTACGACCACGCCGAACTCACCAGCCAGGCGGCAGCGGCCTTTGTCTGGACCTATCTGTGTGGCCAGGTAGCCAAACGGCAACCCGACTTGCAGGATTGAGACGGGGACCGCCCATGGCTTGGTGGAACGCTTCGCTGCTGCAATCGGACACGCAGCTCAACCAGAAGAGTTATTACGAAGCCAGCGTGCAGCGCCCAGCGGCCAGCGCCGCGCTGCGGGGAGCACACACGGCCGATGTGCTGGTGGTTGGCGCTGGTTTTGCCGGTTTGTCGGCAGCCATCGAACTGGCGCAGCGCGGCTATCGCGTGCTGGTGCTGGAGGCGGACCGGGTCTGCAGCGGCGCCTCGGGGCGCAATGGCGGCCAGGCGATTGTCGGATTTGCGAGCGGCCAGGCGACGCTGGAGGCGCAACTCGGGCGGGCCGACGCGCGCCGCGCCTGGGACATGTCGCTGGAGGCGCTGGATTTGATCGACGAGCGGATCCAGAAGTTTTCCATTGCCTGCGACCGGGTGCGTGGTTATCTGCACGTGGCGGATTCACCACGCAAGGCACGCGCCTTGCACTCTGAACTGCGGGCCCTGCAGGACGGCTACGGACTCGCGAGTGACTTCGTGCAGGGTGCCGAAGTTGGCCGCTACATAAGTAGCGCGCATTACTGTGCGGCAGGTTTCGAGCAGTTGTCCGGCCATCTGCATCCGCTGCGCTACGGGCTGGGTCTGGCGGCGGCAGCGCGCGCGCTCGGGGTGCAGATCCACGAACACTCGGCACTGCACGAAATACAGCGCGGGGCGACCCTGCGCGCGCTCACCGCCCAAGGTTCGGTGACAGCGCAGTTCGCCATACTCACGGGAAACTGTACCCTCACCGAATTCGGCCCCCGGATAGCGCCAGAGTTGCGCTCGCGCATCATGCCGGTGGGAACCTATATTGCGGCGACGGCGCCAGTTGATGTGGCCGTGCGCCAGCGTCTGCTGCCGCAAAACGCTGCCGTGTGCGACAACAACTTCGCGCTGGATTACTTTCGCTTCAGCGACGACCAGCGCATGTTGTTCGGCGGGCGCGCCAGTTACACCACCAGCACGCCGCGCGATCTCCCGGAAATCATACGCAGGCGCATGGTGCGGGTGTTCCCGGAGCTTGCCGAGACCGCGATGGAGTTTTTGTGGGGCGGGTTTGTGGACATCAGCATGAACCGTGCGCCGGATTTCGGCCAAAGATTTGCAGCAGGCCTACAACGCCGGTGTGCTCGATGTCGCTGGCGAACCAGTTCCCTTCTTCTGGTCCGGCGCCCTGCTGCAGGCCTCACGCCGCAGCAGCGAGCCTCAGGGCAAAACCGCCCCGGTGGTCATTTTCCGAAGTGCCGCCCAGCGGATAGCCCTGCACGTCGATGAAGTTCTGGGCAACCAGGAGGTGGTGGTCAAAAAC
>JAJAZK010000371.1 GCA_026785765.1 Rhodoferax sp.
ATACTGGGCATGCCCGCGCGCTGACGCACACGGCAGCAGTAGCGGTCAGGCTGCCGTGCGCTGCTTCGGCGTGAACTCGATGTGCAGCTCCTTTCAGCAGCGCAGGTAGAAGTTGGGCACATGGCGCAGCTGTTTCTTGCCGGGCACCAGGCGGAAATCCTCGATCCGGTCGAGGAAGGCGGTAAAGCCCCACCATAGTTCCCGGCGCGCCAGCGGCGCGCCCAGGCATGCATGCACGCCTGAGCCAAAGCCAAGGTGGCTGGCGGCGTTCTTGCGCGTGAGGTCAAGCCGGTCCGGGTCCGCAAAGTGCGCCGGATCGCGATTCGCCGCCGCATAACGCACATTGATTACCGTGCCCTTGGGAATGGTGACGCCATGCATGCTGACGTCACGGGTGGTGTAGCGCTGCAACCCCTGCACCGGACCTTCCAGGCGCAACACCTCTTCGATAAAGGTTCGCAGGTACTGTTCCGGGTCGGACTTGAGCAGGGCAAAACAATCCGGGTTCTGCGCCAGCAGCATGACGCCGGCCGACAAGGCATTCGTCGTTGTCTCCGATCCACCAACGAAGGTATCGGCCGTCATCTCGGCATGCAACTCGTTGTCGTTCAGCTTGCGGCCCCACTCCGGTATTTCGCGGTTGACGAGTTCGGACAACAGGGTCTCATTCGGTTCGCGCCGCAACTGCTCGAAGATCGGCTGGAAGTAATGCTGCTGCTCGATCTCCATCCCGGCCGACCAGATCGCCTCGTCGTCGGTCTGCATCAGACCCAGCCGCTTGACCCAGGCATCGGTCCAGGCCTTTATGCGCCAGATGTCTTTCTCCGGCGCCCCCATCTGTTTGCCGATGATGATCAGCGGCATCGGCACCGCGAACTGACGCACCCAGTCGCAGTGTCCGTCGTGGATGAAAGCGTCCACCAACTGGTACGACAACTCCTTCACGTAAGGATCCATCAGCTTGATCTTGCTGGCGCGAAAGGTATGGTCAAACAGCGCCCGCATCTCCCGGTGGTTAGGGTCGTCGCGACCGGACAGGGTGGGGCTGGGCAACCAGCCCTTGTCGCGGAACAGTTGCGAAATTCGTTGCCCACGCTCAGGCGAGATATGGTCGGGCCCACGCGGACGCAGGTTGGAGAAGGTCACCGGGTCCTTCAACACGGCGCGCAGGTCTTCATACCGGGTCAGCACATAAAAACCGGTCAACTTGTCGCGGTATACCGGCGCTTCTTCACGCAGGGTCTTGTAGGCTGGGTATGGACACTCCTGGATCTCGACGTCGAGCAGGTCGATGTCTTCAACACTGCCTGGAACGACCGGGCATTCCATGCGGTTCACTACGTGCATTTTGTTGCTTCCATTCGAGTGGGGAATCGATATCCTACCGGTCCTTCGGGCGCTGTCCAGCGCAATCGCCTTAAATGCTGAGCGGAGGCGCGTCAGATTTCCAGCACCACGACGCACACAAAACAGTTACAAGTTTCTGTCACACGGGCTGGCAACATCAATTGGCGTCTCCCCTTGTTCTTGTGTCGATCCTGGCGCCAAACATCAAAAACGAATTTATACTGTACAGAATAAGGTTCACCTAAAGTCGATCAAGAACAAGGCTCCCATGACATTTGCTGCTTCCGACGTTGTGCCGCTGACCCAAGCCAGATCCAGGCTTTCCGAACTGGCTGACCAAGTCAAGGCGGGATCAGAAAAGCTCATCACCAAGAATGGGGAGAGTTATGTGGCGCTGATCGACTCCAACCGGCTTGACTACTACCACCGCCTGGAGCGCGAGCGAATTCATTTGCTGCTGCTGGATGACATCGACAAGGGCTTGGCCGACATCGAAGCTGGCCGCACGCGTGACGCCCGTGACGCACTTGCCGACCTGAAGCGTGCCGCCAAGCGGTCTGCTCCCCGCTGACAGTGACCGTGCCAGGTGTCACGGTCAAGTTCACAGCGAACTTCGAAGCCAACCTGGCGTCCATAGAGGCATTCTGGCGCGAACGGGGTGCTCCACAGGCCTATGCACTCCTCCTGGAGGACTTGGGAAAGACGGTCATTGGCAATCTCGAACAACACCCCCATTTCGGCAGGCGCTTCCTGTCCAGATCGCCACAATCGATCGAAGCCCGAAGCCGTGTGGCCAGCCTGCAACAGCGCTTGGATGGAGTGGATCTGCGCGAATACCTGACCGGTGATTACTTGATTCTGTACAGCTTAAGCGCCGAAATCCGGAACGGAGGGCGACCAATCATCTTGTACTTGCTCGCGATTCGGCACCATCGCCAACTTTCCTTTGACTTTGAGGGCTTCTGGACCTCTACCCCTTAGCATGGCTGACTCGTGGGAGTTGGTCGAGAGCGAGTACCCTTTATCCCGCAGCAGTCAACGCCACACATTGAAGAGGAGCATCACCATGGACCCGACACGTCCAAGCATCGCCGATAAGCGGCGCACTTTTCGCGAAATGCATGCGTCCGGCTGCTTCGTGATTCCCAACCCCTGGAACGTGGGCAGCGCGCGTTACCTCCAGGGCCTCGGCTTCAAGGCATTGGCGACCACCAGCTCCGGTTATGCCTGGTCTCAGGGGCACGCGGACAACGCAATTACGCGCGATATGGCGCTGGCGCACCTGCGCGAGATGGTCGCGGCGACGGACGTGCCGATCAATGCCGATTTCGAAAGCGGCTTTGCGCGCGATGCCGCAGGGGTTGCCGAAAGCGTGCGGCTGGCAGTCGAGACTGGCGTCGCCGGCTTGTCGATCGAAGATTCAACCGGCGATCTGGCGAAGCCGTTGTTTGACCTGGACGCTGCGGTGCAGCGCATGCGCGCCGCGCGCGGCGCAATCGATGCCGCTGGCGGCGACACCGTGTTAGTGGGCCGCGCCGAATGTTTTCTGGTTGGGCAGCCCGACCTGGACGAGACCATTCGCCGGCTCAAGGCGTATTCGGACGCAGGCGCTGACTGCCTGTACGCGCCCGGGCTGCGCACGCCCGAACAGATCAGCGCCGTGGTAGAG
>JAJAZK010000372.1 GCA_026785765.1 Rhodoferax sp.
ACCACCCGCACCGGCTCGCCTTCGCCGAGCTCACTCCAAAGGTTCTTCGGGAACAACTTTGGATTGGGCGCGATGACGTTGTTGGCGGCGCGCAGGATGGCGGCGCTGGAGCGGTAGTTCTGTTCCAGCTTGACCACCTTGAGCCGCGGAAAGTCGATCGCCAACTGGCGCAGGTTGGCCAGCGGGGCGCCACGCCAGCCATAAATCGACTGGTCGTCGTCGCCCACGGCGGTAAAGCGGGCGTCGCTGCGCTGTGTACCACCGACCAGGTGCTTGAGCAGTGCGTACTGCGTGGCATTGGTGTCCTGGTATTCGTCGACGAGCACATGCTCCAGTGCGGCCTGCCAGCGTTGGCGTACCTCTGGATGGTTTTCCATCAGCTTGAGCGGCAGGCCGAGCAGGTCGTCAAAGTCCACGCTCTGGTACGCACTCAGCCGTTCTTCATAACGCGCCATGATGGTCGCCGTGAGGCGCTCGGTCTCGTCGGTGGCCTGCGCCTGGGCTTGTTCGGCGTTCAGGCCAGCGTTCTTCCAGCGGCTGATGGCCCATTGCCACTGGCGCGCAGTGGCCGCGTCGGTGCTGCCACCGCAATCCTTCAGGATGCTGGTGACGTCGTCGCTGTCCAGGATGGAGAAGTTGGCCTTGAGCCCGAGCGCGGTCCCGTCCTGACGCAGGATGCGCACGCCCAGCGCATGGAACGTGCAGATCAGCACGTGCTTTACGGCGGAGCCGATCAGGCCTCTGGCCCGTTCCCGCATTTCGGCGGCAGCCTTGTTGGTGAAGGTGATCGCCGCAATGCGCCGTGCGTCCATGCCACTTTGGAGCAGGCGGCCGATCTTGTGGGTAATGACACGGGTTTTGCCGGATCCGGCGCCGGCCAGCACCAGGCAAGGCCCATGCATGTAGTTGACGGCTTCCTGTTGGGCCAGGTTGAGTCCGGGGGGTGCGGGCGAGGCCGCTGCGGCGCGTGAAAACATGCAGGTATCGGGGTGGGCAGCGCAGAATCATACCGGGGCGGCGTGCGCCGCCACTGCGCAGGGGGGCAGCGGCGCGCAGGACTGGGCGAGAATGCCGCAGTGCTGCATGTCCTGCTGGTTACCTTTCCGTTTTTCGCGCTGGTGCTGGCCGGTTATGTGGCGGCGCGGCGCGGGATGCTGGCGCTGGAAGCGATTCCCGGCCTGAACGGATTCGTGCTGTTTTTTGCCCTGCCCTGCATGTTGTTCCGTTTTGGGGCGGGCACGCCGGTGGCGCAGTTGCTCGATGCGGCAGCTTTCTTCACCTATCTGCTGTGTGCGCTCATCATGGTCGGGTTTGTCGTGGCGGTGAGCTTGAACCGGCGCGTGGGCTGGAACGACGCGGCCTTTGGCGCCCTGGTGGCGGCGTTTCCCAATACCGGCTTCATGGGTGTGCCCTTGTTGGTGGCACTGCTGGGGCCGGCCGCAGCGGGGCCGGCCATCGTCACCATCATGATCGACATGGTATTGACCACCTCCCTGTGCATTGCTTTGTCACGGCTCGACGGTGCCGACCAGCATGGCGTGGCGCAAGCGGCGCGCAATGCGCTGCGCGGTGTGCTGGTCAACCCTTTGCCCTGGGCGATCCTGCTTGGTGCCCTGGTTTCTGCGCTTGAGCTGCAATTGCCGGCCCCGGTGCTGCAGACGCTGGGCCTGCTGGCCGACGCCGCCTCTCCGGTTGCGCTGTTCACCATCGGTGCGGTGCTGGCGCGTTCGCAAATGCGGGTGGCCAGTGACGGTGCGCCAGAGCTGCCGCTGCGCGACTATGTGCCGGTGGCCTTCATCAAACTGTTGTTGCACCCGGTGCTGGTGTTGCTGGTGGGTGGTGCGGCAATCCAGCTGGGGGTGCCACTGGACCGTTTTGCACTCACGGTGATGGTGCTGGTCGCTGCATTGCCCAGCGCCAGCAACGTGTCTCTACTGGCCGAGAAATTTGGCGCCGACAGCGGCCGCATCGCCCGCATCATATTGGTGTCGACTGCGGCTTCGTTTCTCAGCTTCTCGGCCGCGGTGTCATTGCTGACGGGCAATCCCTGAAGCACCGCGGCTCGGCGGCGCGCTTGGGCGCAGTCAGATCAGCAGCGGGTCCACATCGATCGCCCAGCGCAGCAGACCCTGACCGTCGCTGGATCGGCGCACGGCATGCAACACCGGTTGCCAGGCGGCCAGAAAACCCTGCAAGGCGGCACGCACCGGGCATTCGACCAGCATCTGGGCCCGTTCCACATTCGCCACGCGCTGAATGCCCAGTGGTACCGCGGGGTACAGGGTGATGTGCGAAAACCCCGGCAGCCCGGCAAGTTGTGTCTGCGCGCCTGTGCTGGCTGCCGTCAGAAAGCGCTGTGCCGCTTCGTGTGGGCGGGCATCGGCGCGCAGCAAGGCCTGGTAGCTGAATGGTGGCAGGCCGGCGCTGGCACGTTCGGCGAGTTGCCGGTTGGCAAATGCCGGGTAGTCGTGGCGCTTGAGTGCGTCAAACAGCGGGTGCAGCGGGTAAAAGGTCTGGATCCACATTTCGCTTTTCCGGCTGGTGGCGGCGTCGCGCCCGGCACGTCCTGCGGCTTGCATCAGCAGGCCGAACAGGCGCTCTGGTGCCCGGAAGTCGCTGGAGAACAGGGCGGCATCGGGGTTGACGGCGGCCACCAGGGTGATGCGCCGGAAGTCGTGCCCCTTGGCAATCATCTGGGTTCCCACCAGTACGTCCACCGCGCCGGAGTGCACCTTGGACAGTTGTTGCTCCAGGCTCCCCGCCAGGCGCGTGCTGTCGGCGTCGATGCGTTCGATCGACACCGGCAGGCCATCGGGCCGGCGCGTGTCGGCCAGCAACTCGGCGAGGTGCTCTTCGAGCCGTTCGGTACCACGCCCGACTGGCGCGATGTCGAGGTTGCCGCATTCCGGGCAGGCCCGCGGAACCGGCTCGGCATAACCGCAGTGGTGGCAGCGCAGGCTGCGGTCGATTTTGTGAAAAACGCGAAATGCGCTGCAGTGCGGGCAGCCGCTTTTCCATTCGCAGGCGGTACATTGCAGCACCGGCGCATAACCGCGCCGGTTCAGGAACACCAGGCTTTGTTCACCGACTGCAATACGCTGGCGGATGGCGGCCAGCAGGGGTGGCGAAATCACCGCGTGCCGGGGCTGGTGGTTCATGTCCACGCGCCGCACCAGTGGCAGGCTGGCGTGTGCGCCGATGCGGCTGGGCATTTCCTGGCGCCTATAACGCCCGCCTTCGGTACTGGGCCGGCTATGGTGCCAGCTCTCCAGCGACGGCGTGGCGCTGCCCAGCACCACGGTGGCGTTTTCCAGTCGGCCGCGGTACACCGCCAGGTCACGCGCCGAATACCGCGCGCCCTCGTGCTGTTTGTAGCTAGGATCGTGTTCCTCGTCCACCACGATCAGGCGCAACCGTGGCGTGGAGGCGAAAACTGCCATGCGCGTGCCGAGCACAACACGGGCGCTGCCTTTGTGCGCCGCCAGCCAACTGCGCAGGCGTTGTGGATTGGTCATGCCGCTGTGCAGCGACACCACGGCGTCGTCACCGTAAGTCGGCGCAAAACGCGAGCGGAACCGGTCCTGCAGTTGCGGCGTCAAATTGATTTCGGGCACCATCACCATCGCCTGCGCCAGCGGATCGTTCTGTAGCAGCGCTTGCACGCAGCGCAGGTAGACCTCGGTCTTGCCGCTGCCTGTCGCGCCGAACAGCAGATGGGGTCCCCGGCTGGCTTGGCAACCGGCCAATGCGAGCACCTGCTCCGGGCTGAGCGCGACTGGCGCCTCGGCGTCCGCGGGGACGGACGAAGATGTTGCCAATGCCGGGCGCATCCGTTCCCGGCGCTGCAATTGTTGCTGGCTCAGCTCCCGCAGTTGGGGCGGCAACGCCGCCAGTGCGACCTCGCCCCACGCCCGCTGGTAGTAACCGGCGGCAAACTCGACCAACGCGCGCCAGCTCCGGCCCAATGGGTCGATTGCGGACAAGACGGAGGCGACATCGCGCATTTGGTGCTCTGGCAGGGCAAGGTCATTTCCGGATTCCGCCGCATCCCATACGATGCCCAGCGTTTCCCGTTTGCCCAACGGCACTCGCACCATGGTTCCTGGCGTCAGTAGCAACTCACTTCGGTACGTCAGCGTGGAGCCGATCTGGCTGTGCGCTGGCATTGGCACAACCACACTTACACGCTGTGTCATCGGATCGCTCCAGTTGCCCGGTTGTGTTGATGTGAACTTGTGAAATAGCGCTTAAGTGCTTGATCTGTAAGAACTTTGGGCGCAGTCCAAGGTTTCTGTGGATAACTTTGTTGATATCTGCCCGCCACGCACGCCAAAGCCTTGCAAATCAAGGCTTTGGCTGAAATGCCCGTCAAAAGAGCAATGGCCCAATTCCCATATGAATCAAGCACTTGTTGTAGCTATCGGATTCGTAGCATGGCATTGCCCGATGTTGCATCGATTGCGCAGCGCAGCAATAAATTTGTGCATAAGTCAGGCTTCACCAACCAATTTACGGCCAAAAAGTGCTAGGAGATTGGTGCCGGCCGGTCAGCCTCGCATGACCCTGGACGCAGAGTGCACCGCGTCTACCAACACTGCTACGTTTTCAGGAGGAGTATGTTGGCTGATGCCGTGTCCGAGGTTGAAAATATGGGTCGGTCCGACGCGATCCGGGTCATTTGGACTGGCGCGGTGTGGTGCGCCGAAACTTTGCAGTACCCGCAGCACCTCGGCCTCGATCTGCGCCGGGCCGGCAAACAGCACATTCGGGTCGATATTGCCTTGCAGGGCTTTGCCCGGGCCGCCAGCTTGGCCACAGAGCAGCTTGCGCGCATGCCCCAGGTTGACCGTCCAGTCCAGGCCCAGTACCTCGCAGTCGAGCTGGCCCATTTCGGCCAGCCACACGCCACCGCCCTTGGTGAACACGATGCGCGGCACCACTTGGCCGTTGTGCGAGCGTTTGAGTTGCGCCAGCACCCGGGCGGTGTAGGCCAGGCTGAATTGCTGAAAGGCGCCATCCGCCAGCACGCCGCCCCAGCTGTCGAAAATCATGACCGCCTGTGCACCCGCCTCGATCTGCAGATTCAGGTATTGCGCCACGGCGTCGGCGTTGACAGCCAGCATGCGGTGCATCAGGTCGGGCCGGGCATACAGCATGGTTTTGACCAGCCGGTAGTCGTCCGATCCGGCGCCCTCGACCATGTAACACGCCAGTGTCCACGGGCTGCCGGAAAAACCGATCAGGGGTAAGCGGCCTTGCAAGGCTTTGCGGATCGCGCTGACGGCGTCAAAAACGTAACGCAGCCGCTCCATGTCGGGCACCGCCAGGCGCGCCACGGCTGCCTCGTCGCGCACCGGATGGGCGAAACGAGGCCCTTCGCCCAGGGCAAAACTCAGGCCCAGCCCCATTGCGTCGGGAACCGTCAGGATGTCGCTGAAGAGGATAGCCGCATCCAGCGGGTAACGTTCCAGCGGCTGCAGCGTCACTTCCGTAGCGTAGTCGGTATTCGTCGCCAGCCCCATGAAGCTGCCAGCGCGTGCACGGGTGGCCCGGTACTCGGGAAGGTAACGTCCGGCCTGGCGCATCAGCCACACAGGAGTATGGTCGGTCGCCTGGCGCATGCAGGCGCGCAAAAAACACGCGGTTTGAGGAAGTTCGGAAGTGTCAGCCAGGACGGGATTTTGCATTGCCCGATTGTGGCATCAAGGCCCGGCGCCGCTCGCACGGCAGCCACTGCTGGTGCCGCACTCAGACGACGTTCAGTGGCGCCGGTTGCGAGGCGGCAAACAGGGCTGCTCTCTCACTGCAATGGCCGTCGCTCGACTCGGGCCACCAGTCGGGTGACACGCTGTCTGGCGCACCGGTAAGGGTCGGCGCAAACTCTGAATGCGGTTGTGTGTCCTGCTCAATGGCGGCATCGGCCGCTTTGGCCGGTGCGGGATCGCTGGGTTCCTGTGGATCTTGGCTGTTCACATTTCGCTCCCGTTGGCCTGCGCCGCGTTTACTTGCTCCGCACTATAGCCGCTTACAAGGGACTTGGCCAGTTGCCCGCTGACGGTGTCGGACGCCGCAGCGTCATTCCGGCAGACCCCGGTTCAACCTGGAAACCGCAGTTGGGCGCGCATGAGTGGGCTGCGCTGGGCTGCGCTGGGGTGCGCTGGCAAGGCAAGACGACGCTTCGGGCTGCTGCCCGCAAGGAGACGCAACGCCGCAAGGAGACGCAACGCCGCAAGCAGGCGCCAGCGCGGCTCAATCGGGTGCGTAGCGCTGTCACCTTTGAGGTGACCTTGCTCGTGCGCACGAAAGCTGGAGTTCATAAGGCGTATCCAGCCGAAGAAAGCGGTCAACTGCGGTTTCCAGGTTCAACTCAGGATTTGTACTTCACCGAGCAGCCATAGGGGCGCGTAACCGCATTGCGCAGTGGCTTGCCAGCCAGACTGTCTTCGATGGACTGCTTGACATAGTTCACTGCGGTCTTGATGTCGTCGGCACGTGCCGACGGGATGCTGTCGATTCCGCCGGCATACACCAGCACACCAACCGGGTTGACGATATACATATGTGGCGTGGTGCGCGCGCCGTAGGCTTTACCGACCGCTCCGTCTTCATCCATCAAGGTATTCGATGGCACGGCGTTTTGCCCGGCCATCCAGCGCGCTAATTGGGCCGGCGCCAGGTAGTCTGGATGGCTTTCGGTCGTGGAGTTGATCGCAAGCCAAACGACGCCCTTGCCAGCCACCTCTTTTTGTGTGCCCTGCATGTTTGCGCTGTTGTAGTGCTTGCGTACATAGGGGCAGCCCGGGTTGACCCATTCGAGCACCACATGTTTGCCGCGGTAGTCACTCAGCCGAACGGTCTTGCCGCCGGTGTCGCTGAGGGAGAAATCGGGCGCCTGCTGGCCCACGGCAGGTGTCGCCTGGACAGTTCCGGTAAACCCGATGGCGCTAACAAGCGAAAGAAGGAAAATGTGGCGTCGCAACATGGGGCTACTCCTGTTCAGGTTCGAGAAGCCGGCAACTGTGCCAGCACGGCGCGCACTTCACGTGCACTCAAGATTTCGGACATCAGTATTGGCGCTCGCCCGCTCTGGTACAACACATATACGGGGACGCCATTGCGCCCCAGCTGGCGC
>JAJAZK010000373.1 GCA_026785765.1 Rhodoferax sp.
ACACCCTGGATCTTCAGGTTGCGCAGGGCCGCAAACGGGAAGTTCTCATGCGTCCAGGCCTCGGGCTCGTCGGCAATTTTCTGGATGGTGGCGCGGGCATTGGGCCCCCACACGCCCAAGCAGCCGTACTGCGTGGTGGTGTCCGTCACCGTGACCTTGGCACCCCGGTCCTGGGCCATGCGGCGCACCCACACCAGGTCGCGGTGACCGGCGTCTGCGCCATCGATCACGCGGTAGTGGTCCTGGCCCAGACGCAGCACCGTCAGGTCGGCACGCACGCCGCCTTTGGCGTCCAGGAAGTGGGTGTAAATGCCTTTGCCCACCGGCGTGTCACCGCCTACCTTGGCCACGCAGAAGTACTCCAGCAGGTCGGCTGCATCAGGGCCCTCCACGTCGAACTCGGCAAAGTGCGAAATGTTGATCATGCCCACGTCTTCGGACATCTTGAGATGCTCGGCATTCGACACGCGCCAGAAGTGGCGGTTGTCCCACTCGTTGGCACGCACCGGCACCTTGTCGCCGTAGACCGCGAGCAGATGCTCGTTGCTGGCATACCCATGCGCGCGCTCCCAGCCGGAGAGTTCCATGAAGTAGGCACCGAGCGCTTTTTCACGCTCGTAAAACGGGCTCTTGTAAATGCCACGCGCAGCGCTGTAGGGCTCGCGGTTGTGCACTGGCGGGTTGTAGATCTTGAAGGCACCCTCGTAGCAGCGGTCGTGGATGTACTTCTCGTCTTGCTGAAACGGATAGGTGCGGGCCACGTCGATGCGGGCATGGTCCAGATGGGTAACACCATCGGTCATCCAGTCGGCCACCAGTTTGCCCACGCCGGGTGCGTCCTTCACCCACACGGCTTCGGCGTACCACAGGCCGCGCACCTTGGACGACTCGCCAATCGAGGGATTGCCATCGGTGGTGACCTGCAACAAGCCGTTAAAAGAATACTTGTCGTCGTAGCCCAGCTCGGCCAGGATGGGCGTGAGTTCAATGGCCCGCTCCAGCGGGGCGATGATCTGCTCCAGCTCCAGATCACGCTGCGAAGGCGACAGGCGCGCCTGCTCTTTTTCGAGCAAGTCGCGCGGGTGGCACATGCGCGGGTTCTTCTCTTCGTAATAGCCCCATTCGATCTGACCGCCTTCGGGCGTCTTCGGGTCCCCGGTGTCGCGCAGGTAGGCCGAGTTGCCCTGGTCACGCAGCAGCGGGTAGCCAATGTCTTTGCCGGTACCAACGAATTCCAGATACGGTTTGAAGAACGTGAGGGGGTGGTCTACCGGCATGATGGGCAAGTCTTCACCCGCCATGCCCGCAATCAGGCGCCCCCACAAACCGGCGCACACCACCACATAGTCGGCGGCGATAAAGCCCTTGGTGGTTTCCACGCCCTGTATGCGGCCGTTGTCGATGCGCAGCCCGGTGCACGCGGTGTTGGCAAACGACAGCAGTTTGCCAGAGGCCACCGCAGCGTCCACCAATTCGCCCGCCACCATTTGCGAACGCGGCTTGACCAGGCCCGCATCCGGATCCCACAGGGCGCCCTGGATCATGCTTTCTTCGAGCAGCGGGAACTTGAGCTTGGCTTCGGCTGCGGTGATCATCTCCACCCGGTTGCCAAAGGCCTTGCCCGAGGCCACGCGGCGCTTGAGCTCTTGCATGCGCTCGTCATCCCCGACACGCGCCACCTCCAGGCCGCCGATACGCTCGTAGCGGCCTAGTCGGTCGTAAAAGTCGATGCTGTATTTGGTGGTGAAGATCGTCATCTGATCGTGCATCGTGTTGAAGCAGAAATCAGACGCGTGTGCGGTGGAGCCAATATCGGTGGGGATGGCAGATTTATCGATGCCAACGATGTTGTCCCAACCGCGTTCGATCAGGTGGTGCACAACCGAGGCACCGACGATGCCGCCTTGGCCAATGATGACGACTTTAGCTCGTTCAGGGAATCTGGCCATTTACGCTTGCTCCTGGGGAAATTGAATGACATCTGGGGGGCCTGCCAAAAAATGCGCACACCCGCCCCGATCGTCGGCAACGGGGCAAAGTGTATTCAGGCCATGGGGGGGTGGCTCTCCAATTGCGACTGTGGCTTCTTCATTTACGTCAGCACGAGCTGATGTATGAAACTGATGCCAACCCACACAGGGATCGGCCTGCTCGGGACGGGGAAGTCCTTTTCATCCATCGACCCGGCGTGGGGAAACCATTGGACGCCAATACGTTCTGTATATACATCTGGCGCATGGAGTTCAAGTGGTCAGAAGCGAAACGCGCCACAAACATCAAGTCTCACGGGCTTGATTTCGTGGATGCCGCCAGCGTATTCGATGGCATGACCTACACGTTCGAAGATGATCGATTCTCTTATGGCGGGCAGCGCTTCGTCACACTGGACCTGCTCTCTGGAATTCCTGTCTCAGTTGTGCTTACGGAGAATGAACATGAAATCCGCATCATCTGGTTTGGCAAAGCCACAAAGCGCGAGTCGCAAATCAATTTTGATGCAATCCAAAACTGATTGGGCTCGGCTCCGCGCCAAGGAGCCGCTTGCCGCCCCGACGCCCGGACACCCGCGAGCCGACGTGAAACACATTGTTCGCGGGTTGGTTCGCCAGGGGCTCAAGCCTCTGCCTGCGAAAGCATCCATTTCGTTGCGCGTGGACCAGGACGTGCT
>JAJAZK010000374.1 GCA_026785765.1 Rhodoferax sp.
GGTACGGACCGTCCTGCCGCAATGCCACGCTGCACCGCTCCGTGCCATCTGCCAAGAAGCGCTCGACAAGCCTTTGGCCGACAAATCCTGTGGCACCGGTCACCAATACCATGGCTTCATCATCCTGCGCAGCGGGCTTGGGCCACAGTGCTCCACCCCGATGGGTTTGGAAAACCTCCATTGCGGCAACGTCCGGACACTACTCTGACGCACCAGAGTACCTTTTCCAAACCACACGGTTCACATAGTCGGTATAGCTGTGAATGATGCGGACAATCTTGTCGGAAACGTTGGGAACGGCATAGTCCGCAACGACAGACAAATTCCGGCTTTCGCCGCGCAGTTGTGTGGCAAGAATTGCCAGACCTTGCCGAACACGGCCCACCTCCAACCCGACCATCATTACTGCCGCCTCCTCCATTCCTTCGGGACGCTCATGCGCCTCGCGCAGGTTGAGTGCCGGAAAATTGAGAATCGACGACTCCTCGGTGATGGTGCCACTGTCGGACAACACGGCGCGCGCCGACATCTGCAACTTGACGTAGTCCAGAAAACCAAGCGGCTTGAGCAGCCGCACGAGGGGATGAAAAAGCGCTCCCGTGGCGGTAATGCGTTTTTGCGTGCGCGGGTGTGTCGACACGATCACCGTCAGCTGGTACTCATCGGCAACCGAATTCACGACCGCAACCAGTTTGTCAAAAGCGCCAGGCGATTCGATGTTCTCTTCGCGATGGGCACTGACCACAAAGTACTTCTCTCGTTCCAGTGCAAGGTCGTGCAAAACTGTCGAGGCCTCAATGGCATCGCGGTAATGTGACAACACTTCGTACATCGGGCTGCCGGTGACCACCACCAGGTCTGGCGGGCGACCCTCACGCAGGAGGTAGTCGCGCGCGATTTGACTGTAGGTCAGGTTGACGTCGGCGGTGTGGTCCACGATGCGCCGGTTGCTTTCTTCCGGAACCCGGTCGTCAAAACAACGGTTGCCCGCTTCCATGTGAAAAATCGGAATCTTTCTGCGCTTGGCGGCGATTGCGGCGAGACAACTGTTGGTGTCGCCCAGCACAAGCAGGGCTTCGGGCGCATGGTTCTGCAACACCCGGTCTGCGGCAATGATGACTTGTCCTATGGTCTGCGCGGCTGTGTCGCCGGCTGCCTGCAAAAACTCGTCTGGTCTGCGAATGCCCAAGTCATTGAAGAAAATCTCGTTGAGTTCATAGTCGTAATTCTGGCCGGTATGCACCAGCACATGGTCGCAGTGCTGGTCGAGTTGGGGGATGACGCGTGAAAGGCGGATGATCTCCGGGCGCGTGCCCACAATGGTCATCACCTTGAGCTTACGCACCGAGTACCTCCTTCACAACGTCGAGATTGCTTAACGTCTCCTTGACCTGGGCAACGTTCAGGCGACGCGTATTGTGGGAGGTGTAGTCGTCGATCCTGGAGATCTCGGTTTCGCCATGCACAAAGTACTTGTCATAGTTCAGATCCCGCGAGTCCGCAGGTATCCGGAAGTACTCCCCCAGGTCTTCTGAGCGCGCCATTTCTTCGCGCGACACCAGCGTTTCGTACAACTTTTCGCCATGCCGGGTACCAATCACCTTGACCCCGGCGCTACCGTGCACCAACTCCAGCATCGCCTGCGCCAAGTCCCCTACCGTTGACGCTGGCGCCTTCTGCACGAAGATGTCACCCGGTTGGGCGTGTTTGAATGCATACAGCACCAGATCCACCGACTCTTCGAGCGACATCAGGAACCGCGTCATGTTCGGATCGGTCACGGTCACTGGCCGCCCCTGCTTGAGCTGCTGCAAGAAAAGGGGGATGACCGATCCCCTTGACGCCATCACATTGCCATACCGTGTTGCTGAAAGAATGGTCTTGCTGGAGTCACTCAGACGCGACTTGGCGACCATCAACTTTTCCATCATCGCCTTCGAGATTCCCATTGCGTTGATCGGGTACACCGCCTTGTCGGTACTCAGAACGACGCAGCGCTGCACCGAGTTGGCTATGGCCGCACGCATCACGTTCTCGGCCCCGAGCACGTTGGTCCGCACGGCCTCCATCGGGTAAAACTCACACGACGGTACCTGCTTCAAGGCCGCAGCGTGAAACACGTAGTCGACACCACCCAGTGCGTCGTGCACGCTGTCGTAATCGCGCACATCTCCAATGTAGAACTTGACCCGGTCATTGCCGACCGCCAGGCGCATGTCCTCCTGCTTCTTTTCGTCCCGACTGAAGACACGAATCTCCGCCAGGTCCGAGCGCAGAAGTCGACTCAGTACGGCGTTGCCAAACGACCCGGTGCCACCGGTGATCAACAAAACCTTGTCCTTGAACATATGTCAGCGCCCCACCACTGTTGACTAAGCAAATGCGCGCATCTGGCGCAACAAATCAGGCCACGGGGGTGGTACATACCCCGCTGCAGTTCGGAAACGATCCGAGTTCAGAGAACGGTCAATGACCAATTGGTCATCCCGCACGACCTCAATGGTCTTGCCGTAGGTGGTCGCCAGCAGCGTGAGCAGGTCGAACTTGTTGATCGGGTCGGCAGACACGTGCCAAAGCCCCCGCAGCTCAGGGCGGGGAATCACGTGATCGCGCATGATGCGGGCCAGTTCCACGGTCGGCAACCCGGAGAATACCGCGCGGGCAAACCCCTTGACACTTCCCTGCTGGGCCATGAACCAGCCGACGAGGCTGCGTGCGCCTTGCAATTCGGGCCCAATAATCGAGGTGCGCAGCGTAATCGCGTGCGGGTAGTCCACCTCCCCAAGGTACTTGCTGCGACCATACAGATCTTCCGCGTCGCTCCTGTCGCTCTCGTTGTACATACCCTTTGTACCTGAGAACACGCAGTCGGTGCTGACGTGGATCAGCCGTGCACCGGTCAAGGCACACAGCCGCGCCAGGCGATGCGGCAGCAAAGAATTGATGGGGATTGCAGCCAACGGGTCGTCAGCCTCGGCGAGTTGCTTCACCACACCGACACAGTTGACTACGACGTCGGGTCTGGCCAGCGCGAAGGCACGGGTCAGGCTGTCAGAGTGTTCGACATCCACGCCCGCAACCAGACTGTCGCGAAGGCTCGCTGCGAGTTGGGCGGCAGAGCTGGCTGAGCGAACCGTGCCCATGGTCACATAGCCGGGGCTCTGCGCAAACATGCGCAACACGGCATGACCGAGCATGCCTGCTGCGCCAAGCACCAGAAGTCTCATGGACTTTGCCTCTCTTGCAACACACTGTTGAAATGCACGAGCAATTGATCAACCAGTTGGTCGTGGTCGAAGTTCGCCTTGAAGTACCGGCGCCCATTTTCGCCGAGCCTGTCTCGCGCGTCCTGCGCCATTGCGTACAGCTGCAACACCGCGTCCGCCAGCCTCCTGGCGTCCTGCGCTGGCACGGCTATCCCGGCGCCGGACTCAACTACCAGTCGCGCACCCTCTCCGTTCAGACAGGCCAGGATTGGTCGGCCGACCGCCATGTACGCCTGAATCTTGTTTGGGACCGTCGCCCGGAATATCGGCTCATCAGCCAGAGTCACCAGTAACACCGCAGCCTTGCGCAGCAGGCCAGGCATTGTTTCCACGGGGAAGCGTCCTGCCAAATGCAGATTGGTCAAACCGAGAGCCTTGACCTGGGCCATCATCCAGTTGAGCCGACTCCCTTGCCCGAAAACAACAAAACGGATATGTGGATGGTCCATCAATAATGTCGCTGCCTCGACGATGGTCTCAAC
>JAJAZK010000375.1 GCA_026785765.1 Rhodoferax sp.
AGCTTGATCGCCTGCAATCCCGCCTGGAGCGGCTCACTTACGTTAATCCGGACGGCGCCCTGTTTGCGTTGTTTCATCTGGCCGCCAGCGAGATTTCGCTCTACAGCGCCACCCACGCGATGCTGGTCAGCGTGATGTGCACAATTGCTGCGCGTGAGGTACTGCGCTGGACCCCGGATGACGAAGCCAGGTTGGGCAAAGCCGCGTTGTCAATGAACCTGGCCATGACCGCGCTACAAGACCGGTTGGCGGCGCAACGGGAGCCACCGAACGCGGAGCAGCGCCAGCATATTGCGCAGCATCCTGAACGGGCAGTCGAGCTGCTGCAGAAAATGGGCTTGCAAGACGCAACCTGGCTGGAAGCGGTTCGTGACCACCACCGCGCCAGTCCGGGGCCGCTGCGGGACAGAACGCCCGCGCAGCAGATGGCGCGCCTGATCCAGCGCGCCGACATGTTCGCGGCCAGATTGTCGCCACGAGTGTCGCGTGGCCCAGGCTCGGCGATGGCGGCCATGAAGGCCTGTTACTTCGACGAGAACCAGAAAATTGACGACGCCGGGGCAGCGCTGATCAAGGCAGTGGGGGTCTACTCGCCTGGAACCCTGGTCCGACTCGCCAGCCATGAGGTCGGCATTGTCGTGCGGCGCGGCGCCAATACGACCGCACCACGGGTCGCGGTGCTGGTGAACCGGGATGGAATTGCCACTGGTGAACATGTGGTGCGCGACACCAGCCAGCGCGAATGGCGCATCGAATCCGGCGTTGCACGCAATGAATGCAAGGTCAAGATCAATCTGGAGCGGCTGCTGGCGCTGACCGCCGGACCACCGTCAAGCCGGTTTGGGTGATCCTGCGTCGGCGAGGGAACTGGCGAGTTCGCGCGCCAACTCCTTGCGGTACTTGTTGAGTTCCTGTACGGTTCCGAAACTGCGCTCCAGCAACAAACCCATGTTGTGCAAGATGCGATCAACCACACGGGTTTCCCACACCGCGTCGAATTTGATCTGCTGATCCAGCCAGTGCTCTAGCCACTGCGGATTGGGCATGCGGCTCTGAATCGTATCCCTGGGAAACAAGGACTTGTTTACGTGCAGGTTGGTTGGGTGCAGGGCCTGCGTGGTGCGCCTGGCACTGGCCATCAGGACACCGACCTTGGCAAAGGCGGTTTTTGCCTCCAGCCCGAAACGCGCAATCGCGACCTTCATGTATTTGAGGTAAGCGCCGCCGTGGCGCGCCTCGTCCTGGCTCAGTCGCGTGTAAATATGCTTGATTACCGGTTCCGAATGCCATTGGCTTGCGCGCCGGTACCAATGGTTGAGCCGGATTTCACCGCAAAAGTGCAACATCAGTGTCTCCAGCGCCGGCGCCGGATCAAACTCGAAGCGCACCGCATGCAACTCGGCTTCGGTCGGCTGCAACTCCGGGCAAAACCGGCGCAGGTACTCCATCAACACGAGCGAGTGCTTTTGTTCTTCGAAGAACCAGACTGACATGAAAGCAGAAAAATCGCTGTCATGGCGGTTGTCGCGCAAGAACATCTCGGTCGCCGGCAAGGCCGCCCATTCGGTGATGGCGTTGAGCTTGATCGTTTGCGCCTGCTCTGCCGACAACTTGCTGCCGTCAAAGCTCTGCCAGGGAATATCCCTGCCCATGTCCCAGCGGACAGACTCCAGTTGCTTGAAAAGTTCCGGGTAAAGCATTTGTGCCTTTTCACTTGTCCCTTCCACTTACACATTCTATTGTCGCCGCAGGGCACTTTCTTTGTCGGGGGACATGCCCTTTACGGGCATCGCCGTAACGGGCTGAACCGACCAAGGCCTGTGAACGCTATCGAAGGGCTCACGCAGGGACCGTTGTGATGTGGTGTCAGCGCCGCTTCGCGAAACAGTCCTTGGATCGGGTTTACCCCAACGCTGAGGTAAGAATTATACTATATAGTCACAATAATACCAACTAGTATAGAATTCAGGGATGCTTTTTCAATTACCACTGCTCCGGCGTCGCCGGGCCGCTCACCGTGACAGGCCATGAGAGTTGCCGTCATTGGGTCAGGCATATCGGGACTGGCTGCGGCCCATGGGCTGCGCGGACAGGCCCACGTCACTCTGTTTGAGGCCAACAACTACTTTGGTGGTCACACGCATACCGTCGATGTGACCCTGCCAACTGCTGGCGGTGAAATCACGCATGGCGTGGACACCGGATTCCTGGTGTTCAACGAACGCACCTACCCGAAGCTGATCGCTCTTTTTGCCGAGCTCGGGGTCGCGACGGCGCAGTCACAAATGTCGTTCTCGGTGCAGGCTCCTGCAGGCGAGGGCAATGCGGCGCTGGAGTGGAGTGGTTCCAGCCTGTCCTCCGTGTTCGCGCAACGGCGCAACCTGCTGCGCCCTGCTTTCTGGTCCATGTTGCGCGATGTGCTTCGCTTCAACGCATTGACCAGCCGCATCGCTGCGAGCGGGCAGGAGAGCGAGTTGCGGCAACCGCTGGCCGAGTTTTTGCGGCAACACCGGTTCAGCCGCGAGTTTTGCCAGTGGTATTTTCTGCCCATGATGGGCTGCATCTGGAGCTGTCCGACCCGCCAGATGTTGCAGTTTCCGGTATCCACCATGGTCCGCTTTTGCCACAACCATGGGCTGCTGCAAATCACAAACCGGCCGCAATGGTGGACCGTCACGGGCGGAGCCCGGCACTATGTCGACAAGATTCTTGCTGGCGTGCCCGAACGGCGCCTGAACACCCCTGTGCGGCGCATCGAAAGGCACGCCGCTGGAGCCATGGTCCGCACCGACGGTGGCACCGAGCACTTCGACCGGGTGGTACTGGCGGTGCACTCGGATCAAGCCCTGTCCCTGCTGTACGATGCGACCCCGCTGGAACGGGAAACCCTGGGCGCGATCCGTTACCAGGCCAACCGGGCCGTGCTGCATACCGACGCGTCCGTGCTGCCCACGCGGCGCGCTGCCTGGGCCGCCTGGAACTACCAACGACCGGCATACCCCGCAAACGGCGACGACACCGAAGCCAGCGAGGTCTGCCTGCACTACCTGCTCAACTTGCTGCAACCGCTGCCCTGGCCACAAGCCGTGGTCGTGTCGCTCAACCCGCTGCGCCCGATTGACACCCGCCAGGTACTGGGGGAGTACCACTACGCACATCCGGTGTTTGACCTGGATGCGGTCAGGGCGCAGGCCGCCATGCCGCAACTCCAGGGTTACGGCGGCACTTATTTCTGCGGCGCGTGGATGGGTTACGGTTTCCACGAAGATGGCCTGCACGCGGGTCAGTCCGCCGCCCGCCAACTGCTGCAGCAAGCCATGACTCCTTTGGCGGCGGCTGCATGATCTGGCCTGGCCGATCGATCAATCCAAAGCAGGCGAAAGATAGCGATGCGGCCGGCCTGGGTACGACCAAGCCCGTCCTGCCCATGCTCGGTTTTGGTGAGGTGCGCCACACGCGCCTGCGCCCGGTGCACAACGCGTTCAGTTATGCCACCTATTTTTTGCTGCTGCCAATGCGCAGCATGCGCGATCCGCTGCATGCGGCCGCCCACACTCCATTAGCCTGCAACCGTCGCGCTGCGCTGAGCTTCTACGACTGTGACCATGGCGACGGTCGCACGCCGGCAACCGGGGGCGCGCTGGCCTGGCTCGACGAAACCCTTCGCAGCCAGGGCATCCTGGACGCTACCGGCGAAGTCTGGTTGCACTGCTATCCGCGGGTGTTCGGCTTCACGTTCAAGCCGGTCAGCTTCTGGTACTGCCACCGGGCTGCGGATGACGCGGATGGCGCGCTGCGTGCCATCGTGGTCGAGGTCAACAACACGTTTGGCGAGCGCCACTGCTATTTGCTCGACCGGCCGCGTCTGGGCGCAACGATGCAGGCCGCCAAGGTATTCCATGTCTCTCCATTCCTGCAGGCGATAGGCACCTACCGTTTCCGCTTCATGCGCTCGCAGCACAAGCCCCTTGACAAGACGATTGCCAGGATCGACTACGACGACGAGCAGGGCCCGCTGCTGCAAACCAGTGTCAGCGGCACGCTGCAGCCGGTAACCCGCAGCAGCATCCAGCATGCGGTGTGGCGTTATCCCATGATGACCTTTGGCGTGGTTTTCCATATTCACCTGCAGGCGGCCCGCTTGTGGTTCAAGCAGGTGCAATTCGTGCGAAAGCCGGCACCGCCGCAACAAGCAGTAACCCGTTGACCCGGCACCTCAACCCTCCAACCCTCCAAGCCCCGCCATGAACTCAAGCACGATCTCACCGCCTCCGGCCATGCGCAGTGCACCCGCTGCGGCAAGAACGGCATTGCGCCTGCTGGAGCGGCTGCGCCACGGGACATTGACGATGCAGTTGCCCGACGGTTCAGTGCAGCACTTCGGAAGCCCGGCGCCGGGCAATGCCCCGGGACGGCAATCAGCCAGCATGGTGCTGCACAACTGGAACGTCTGCAGTGCTTCGCTTAAATCTGGCGACATCGGGTTCGCCGAAAGTTACATCGCTGGCGACTGGACCACTCCCAATCTGACCGATCTGCTCAAGCTGTTCATCGCAAACCGCGAGGAGGTCGACGCCGTCATTTATGGCAGCTGGGCTGGACGCGCATGGCTGCGCGTCAGACACTGGCTCAATCGCAATACCAAGGCGAACAGCCAGAAAAATATTCACGCCCATTACGACTTGGGAAACGCGTTCTACCGCTTATGGCTGGACGACACGATGAACTATTCATCGGCCTGGTTCGATGGCGACCAGGGCCAGGACATGCGCGCTGCGCAAACCGCCAAGGTTCGCCGCGCCCTGCGCATGGCCAGGGTGGCGCCCGGCGACCGGGTGCTGGAGATCGGCTGTGGCTGGGGCGCGTTGGCGGAACTCGCCATCACCGAATGCAAGGCCAGCGTGACCGGTGTCACATTGAGCACCGAGCAACTGGCCTTTGCCGAGCAGCGCATGCGAGCGCTGGGCCTGACCACGGGGGCCGGCCAACAAGCAGATCTGCGCCTGCAGGATTACCGCGACATACCGGACGGCGAGTTTGACGCGATCTGTTCCATTGAAATGGTGGAAGCGGTGGGCCAAGCCTACTGGCCGACCTACTTCAGCACGGTCAGCCGCCTGCTCAAACCCGGCGGGCGCGCCTGTATCCAGAGCATCGTGATCGACGATACATTGTTCGACCGGTACATCCACTCGACCGACTTCATCCAGCAATACATCTTTCCGGGTGGCTGTCTACCCAGCCCAACCGAGTTCCGGCGTGCAGCCAATGCAGCCGGATTGCAGGTAGTTGACGAATTGTGGTTCGGCCAGGACTATGCAGAGACCCTGCGCCGCTGGCGCCGTGAGTTTGTGCAGCGGCGCAACGAGGTCCAGCAACTCGGTTTTGACCAGCGCTTCATGCATATCTGGGAGTTTTACCTGGCCTACTGTGAAGCGGCATTCGACAAGGCCAACATCAACCTGGTTCAATTCACCCTGGCGAAGGCTGCGCGATGAATACTCTGCGCCATTGGCTGGCGTTTGGCCTGCTCAGTCTGGCAGGTGCGACGGCCATGGCAAACAGCTTGCCCACCGAGCTGCGCGACAAACTTCCTCAGGCCACACTGGCCGGTCAGTCGAAGCTCACATTCTGGGGGTTCGACGTATACGGCGCGCGCCTGTGGACAGCGCCCGGCTTCAAGTCTTCAGAATACGTGCGCCATGGGTTCGCACTGGAACTGTCCTACTTGCGCGCCTTCACCAACGAGGAGATCAGCACGCGCTCGATCGACGAGATGCGGCGCCTGCCGGGGGGACCGCAAGCCCCCATGCAAGACTGGCTGGTCGAGTTGCGCACGGCATTTCCGGACATGCGCAAGGGTGACCGCATTGTTGGGCTACACCGGCCAGGCGAAGGAGCGAGCTTCTTCACCAACGGCAAGCTGACCGGCACCATCGAAGATCCCGAGTTCGCGCGCTTGTTTTTTGGCATCTGGATCGCACCGCAGACGTCGCAACCCCGGCTCCGTGAAGCGCTGCTGTCCGGGGCAGGCACACCGTGACAGGCGCCCAGCAACCCGGCCACCTCCAGGGATTTTCGGCAAGACAGGGTCTGCATTACGGGCTGCTGGGATTGCCGCTGGCGTTTGTTGCCTTGCCCTTGTATGTGATCCTGCCCAACCACTACGCGCGCGAGTTCGGCGTGCCGCTGGCGACGCTGGGCGCGGTGCTGCTGGCAGCCAGGCTTCTGGACGCCTTCACCGACCCGCTGATCGGGCGCTGGTGCGACCGCCTTTTTGCCCGTTCGGCCACAGCGGTTCTCGGCTTCGGAGCCGTCTGTGCCTTCTTGCTGGCAGCCGGGTTTGCGCTGCTTTTTTTTCCAGCCACACGCGAACCCGGGCCGCTGGTCGCATGGGCCCTGGTGATGCTGGTGCTGACCTATGCAGGATTTAGCGGGTTGAGCATTGCGCATCAGTCCTGGGGCGCCATGCTCGGTGGCGATGAGGCCTACCGAAGCCAGGTTGTCGCTTGGCGCGAGGGGTTGGGACTGTTGGGCATCGTGTTGGCATCGATCGCGCCGCTGCTATTCGGCTTGACCGCCACCGTCGCATTGTTCTGGGTGGCCCTGATAGCGGGCTGGCTGGCCTGGACCCGGGCGCTTGCACCTGCCGCCACTGGCGAGCGAGTCCGCACCGACCTGCGGCTGCCATTGCGCAGCCCGGCGTTCAGGCGCCTGCTGGCGGTGTTTGTGATCAATGGAATTGCCAGCGCCATTCCAGCCACGCTGGTGTTGTTTTTTGTGCAAGACCGCCTGCAGGCTCCCAAGTCCATGGAAGCGGCAGCGCTTGCCGTCTACTTCCTGTGTGCCGCAGTTTCCATGCCGGTCTGGCTCAAGGTCGTCAGCCGGCTTGGATTGGCACGCAGCTGGCTGGCTGGAATGTTGCTGGCGACTGCCGCATTTGTCTGGGCCGCAGCGCTCGGCCCCGGTGACGGCACGATGTTCCTGCTGGTGTGCGCCTTGTCCGGCGTGGCTCTGGGAACCGACCTGGCATTACCAGGCGCACTGCTGGCTGGCATCATCAACCAGGCAGAAGATCATGGCCATTCCGCAGGAGCCTACTTTGGCTGGTGGAACTTCGCCACCAAACTGAATCTGGCACTGGCGGCCGGACTGGCGCTGCCGACACTGGCCTGGTTTGGTTACATGCCCGGCTCCCGCGATGCCCAGGCGCTGTCGGCGCTGACACTGGCGTATTGCGTGTTGCCCTGCATACTCAAGCTGGGTGCCGCCACGCTGCTCTACACCACCATCATTCGCACCAGGAAGGAGCCAGCCCCATGAAACGCCGCACCCTGATCGCTGCAGCCGCATTCACCACGGTCGTCCTGACCGCCAGCCAGTTGGCTGGCTGCGCATCGCCGAAGGTCGCAGACTATGCCAACGAAAAGCCGCTACTGGACCTGCGCCAGTATTTCAACGGCACCCTGGACGCCTACGGCGTCTTTACCGATCGCAGCGGCAAAGTGGTGCGGCGCTTTACGGTGGTGATGCGTTGCAGCTGGGAGGGAGACAACGGCATCCTGGATGAGGACTTCCTGTATTCGGACGGGACCCGGCAAAAGCGCATCTGGCGCTTGCGCAAGACTGGCGCTGGCACTTATGTCGGGCGCGCGGACGATGTGGTGGGCGAGGCCCTGGGCGAACAAAGCGGCAACAGCTTTCATTGGACCTACACCATGGCCCTGCCAGTGGATGGACGGGTGATTGAAGTGCAATTCGACGACTGGATGTACCTGGTCGATGAGCGGGTGCTGTTGAACCGCGCCGGGATGAGCAAGTTTGGTGTGCGCCTGGGCGAGGTCACACTGGCGTTTACCAAGCGCTGACGATGCCCGGCATTACTCCCGCACACCTGCTGCAACCATGCCTTTGAACACACCGATCACAGACTGGAACGGCAAATCCGTCTGGTTCGTATGTGGCTCGACCGGCATCGGCCGAGCCACCGCGTCCCTGCTGCACTCCAAGGGGGCACGCGTGACCGTGTCGGCGCGCAACGCGGACGCACTCGACGACTTCGTGCGGGAGCACCCTGGTGCTACAGCGCTGGTGCTCGACGTCACCGACCAGTCGGCAGTGCGTGCGGCCACCAACCTGTTGCTCGAACGCGGCGCACTGGACGGCGTCGTCTACTGTGCCGGCCACTATAGCGCCATGCGCTCGGATGCGCTGAACTTGCCCGAGCTGATACGGCACCTGGATGTGAACTACGTCGGAGCGCTGCACATGCTGGACGCGGTACTGCCTGCCCTGCTGCGCAAGCAGCCGTCAGGCGCGTTCGTCAGTCTGGTTGCCAGTGTGGCTGGTTACCGCGGGCTGCCCAACAGCCTGGCCTACGGGCCGACAAAAGCGGCGTTGATCAACCTGGCGGAAACCCTGTACCTGGACCTGCGTGACCGCCATATCGGCGTGTCACTGATCACACCTGGATTCGTGGACACGCGCTTGACGGCGCAAAATGCGTTCCGCATGCCGGCACTGATCACGCCTGCGCAAGCAGCCCGGGACATCGTGCAGGGATGGGCCCAGGGCCACTTCGAGATCCACTTCCCCAAGCGCTTCACGTTCTGGATGAAACTGCTCCAGTTGCTGCCGTACCGCAGCTACTTCTTTTGCGTGCGCAAGTTCACCGGTCTATGAAACCCGACACCAGCCGCGCCATCCAGACCTTCGAGGCGTTGGCAGGGCAGCGCGTGGGAACCGTCGCATCACGCCGGTAGCGTGTCGATGAAACTCGTTCTTAACATGAGTTTGTCCTGCAGCCTGGCTAGATGGGGGTAGTCAACGCGCCAGGCGATTTGTGGAAAGCGGAACTCCAGGTAGCCCAGCGCGCAGCCGACTGCAATATCGGCCAGGCTCAAGTGGATGCCGGAACAAAACGGCTTTTCCGCCAGACCTTTGGCCATCGCCTTCAGGCTGGCCTCGACCTTGCCCACTTGCCGGTCGATCCAGACCTGGCTGCGTTGCGCCTTGGTCCGGCCGTCCCAGTTTGCCTCCATACGCGCCGCCACCGCCGCGTCCAGCACGCCGTCGGCCAAGGCCTCCCAAGTCTTGACTTCCGCCCGTTCCCGACCGAGCGACGGAATCAGCTTGCCAACCGGGGACAGCGTGTCGAGGTACTCTACGATGACGCGCGAGTCGAACAAAGCCTCCGCCCCCTCCATGATCAGGCACGGCACCTTGCCCAGGGGATTGGATTCGCCGATCCGGCTGTCGGCAGCCCACACGTTGTCCGTCACATACTGGTAGTCAAGTTTCTTTTCGGCCATGACAACGCGCACCTTGCGCACATAGGGGCTGGACGAGGATCCGATTAATTTCATGGGTAGGCCAGTAATACTTGGAAACCCATTCTAGCCAACGGGTGGCGCCGTCGTCGGCCGGGCGCCAACCCGAAAACCGGCACCTACAATTGCGCGATGAACTTCGCATCGATCTCGGCGCTCTCACCATTGGACGGCCGTTACGCCGCCAAACTGGCAGCGTTGCGTCCGCTGATGAGCGAGCAGGGTTACAT
>JAJAZK010000376.1 GCA_026785765.1 Rhodoferax sp.
CGCATCGGTGCATCGATCCGCTTCCTCAACCTGAGCGACGAGGTCGCCACCGCTGACTTCGAACAAGTGCTGGCGCGTATCAAGTCGGAAGTGGAAGCCACGTCTCCGGCGCTGGTGGTCGTCGACTCGTTCCGCGCGCTCATGATGGAGGCGCACCAGCAGCCGACCATGGCCGGCGACCTGCAAAACTTCACCGGGCAACTTGGTGTGCAATTGAGTGCCTGGCAGGCCACCACCTTCCTGATTGGCGAGTATTTGTCGGAGACCGAGAACCATCCGATATTCACGATCGCCGACGGCCTGCTGGCCCTGAAGCAAAGTGTGCATCGCAACTCGATCGTGCGCAATATCCAGGTGCTGAAAATGCGCGGCCAGGCGACCAGCCCGGGCGTACACACCTTCCGCATCACGGGCAATGGCATCGAGGTATTTCCGTCGGCGCTGATCGCCGACGACTCCAGCGCCCCGGCTGCCAGGCGTACCGTGCCGCCCCGCGGGCAGCGGCTTACGATGGGCGTGCCGCATCTGGATGCGATGCTTGGCGGCGGCCTGCCTGCCGGTTATTCGCTGCTGGTGGCTGGGCCGTCCGGATCGGGCAAGACCATCCTCGCCACCGCGTTCCTGTCCGAAGGCGTGCGCCTGGGAGAACCGGGTGTGATGGTGGCATTCGAGCAGACGCCCAGCCAGTCGATGAGCCCCACCATCGACAACATGGCGCGCGCCGGCCAGATCGGGCTGATCAACACACGCTCCGCGGATCTCTCGATCGACGAGATCGTGCACCAGCTGATTACCCTGATCCACCGTATGAAAGCCACGCGGGTGGTGATCGACTCGCTGTCCGGTTTCGAACTGGCCGTGGCGCCGACGTTCCGGGAGGACTTCCGCGAGTCGCTGTTCCGGATGGTCGCCGCGCTGTCTGGCTTGGGCGTCACGGTGTTGATGACCTCCGAGCTGGAAGACCGTTACACCGACCTGCGTTTCAGCCCCTACGGGTCGGCGTTCCTGACCGACGCCATCGTCGTCCAGCGTTATGTCGAAATCGACAGCCACCTGCGCCGGGTGTTGGCGGTGGTCAAGCTGCGCGGCAGCAGCCACAGCAGCGAGCTCCGTCAATACGGGATCGTGGACGGCGCGATCGCCATCGGAGACCCGGTGCCGGACATCCAGGGCCTGCTCGGTGGCCGGCCGCAACGCACGCCGGACAACGGCAGCGCCCCCCACCTTGACACTGCATGATGACGAGCAACCTTGACCCCACAACCCTGGCCCGGCGCGAGGCAGCCGTGCTGTCCGCCGAACACGCATTGTTGCTGCGCGAACACGCAGCGGCGCTGCTGGAGAGCACACTGCGCCAGCAGGAAAGCGTCGCGCACGCGCAATCGGCGCGTACGACGCTGACCGAATCGCAGTTGCGCGAAGCCAACGAACGTCTGGTCGTGGCGACCGTGCGGGCGCAGACCATGACCGAGGCCGCCGAGGGCGTCGCCGCCCAGATGTCTCACATGGCCACGCACGACTTTCTCACCGGGTTGCCGAATCGCGTGTTGCTGGCAGACCGTCTGACCCAGGCCATCACGCACGCGCAGCGCCAGCGCAAGTGTGTCGCCCTGATGTACCTGGACCTCGACCATTTCAAACATATCAACGATTCGCTCGGACATGCCGTCGGCGACCAACTGCTGCAGGCCGTCTCCCGGCGGCTGCGTGAGAACGTGCGCCAGTCAGACACGGTATGCCGCTTTGGCGGCGACGAATTCGTCGTGTTGTTGTCCGAAGTCGAGGGCGCCGGCGACGCGACGTTGTCGGCCGGCAAACTGATCGACGCGCTGGCCGAACCGTACGCGATCGGCGAGCACCGCTTGCACATCACGCAAAGCATTGGTATCAGCATCTATCCGGAGCATGGGCGGGACGTCGAAACCATGCTTCGCCAGGCCGACATCGCGATGTACCACGGCAAGCGCAAAGGCCGCAACACCTTCCAGTTGTTTGCCCCGCAGATGAACGTGCGCGCGCTCGCCAGGCAGTCGATCGAGGTGGCGCTGCGCAATGCGCTCGATGGCGAGGGGCTGGTGCTGCATTACCAGCCCAAGGTCAACATCGCCAGCGGCGCGATCACCGGCGCCGAGGCGCTGGTGCGGCTGCGCCAACCCGGTCACGCACTCATGTACCCAAGCGGATTCGTGCACATCGCTGAAGACTGCGGCCTGATCCGTCCGATTGGCCGCTGGGTGCTGGCCCAGGCGTGCCGCCAGGCGGCGGCGTGGCTGGACGACGGACTCGATCTCGGGCAGATGGCAGTGAATGTGTCGGCGACCGAGTTCCATGGCAAGGATTTTCTGGCGGGTGTGCGCGCCACCCTGCACGAGAGCGGGCTGGACCCGGCCCGCCTCGAGATCGAAATGACAGAAAGCGCTTTGATGCAGGACACGCAGCCGGGCATCGACGTATTGCACGGGCTCAAGAACCTGGGCGCGCAGATCGCGCTGGACGATTTCGGAACCGGCTACTCGAGCCTGAGCTACCTGCGGCGGTTTCCGATCGACACGCTCAAGATCGACCAGTCTTTCGTGCGCGACATCGGCAGCGGCGGCGACACATCCATGCTGGTCAACGCGATCATCGCCATGGGCAAGAGCCTGCGCCTGCATGTCGTGGCTGAAGGCATTGAGACACCGACGCAGCGCTCCTACCTGCAATTGCAGGGTTGCACAGAGGGGCAGGGTTTCTATTTCGGACGCCCGGTCGATGCGGCGGGGTTCTCGGCGTTGCTGGCTGCGCGCCACGATTCGTATCCAGGCGCACAAGCTGGCACCCGCTGCGCGGGCAATCCGGGGGCCAGGCTGACATAGTCAAGCTGGCGCACTGTTGCGGGCTTGAGAATACAGAAGGGCGAGAAGGAACATTTTCGTCCTGCGAGGCGCCTGCTACAGGAGCCCAGGGTAAGCGCCAGCGCAGCCCCGGCCCCCTTCGGGGTGAGCCGCTGCAGTGCTCAAAACAGGTGAGCCGCCC
>JAJAZK010000377.1 GCA_026785765.1 Rhodoferax sp.
CCGCCGGGCCGTCCCCAAGGCGCTCGCTACCGCAGCCCGCAGGGCGCAGGTACTCCAGCAAGCCGTGCGGCGGAGCGTGTCGGATCGGCATGGGTACACTCATTCGGCATCAGAAAACCAAGGAGACAGCGTGGCCCTATCAGACATTGACATCGCCCAAGCGGCATCCCTCAAGCCCATCCTGCAAATTGCGCAGGAGCGTTTGCGGATCCCGCTCGAGGCCCTGGAGCCCTATGGCCATTACAAGGCCAAGATCGACCTGGCCTGGCTGAACAAACAGACCGGACCCAATGGCAAGCTGATCCTGGTCACGGCGATCAGTCCGACACCGGCTGGCGAAGGCAAGACCACGACCACGGTCGGCCTGGGCGATGCGCTGAACCGGATCGGTAAACGCGCCGTAATCGCCTTGCGAGAGCCCTCATTGGGGCCGGTGTTTGGCATGAAGGGCGGGGCAGCCGGCGGCGGCTACGCCCAGGTCGTGCCAATGGAAGACATCAACCTGCATTTCACCGGCGACTTCAACGCAATTGCACTGGCCCACAACATCCTGGCACCGTTGATGGACAACCATATCCACCATGGCAATGCGCTCGGGTTCGACGTGCGCCGCATTGTCTGGCGCCGGGTAATGGACATGAATGACCGTGCGCTGCGCTCCACCGTGGTGTCGCTGGGTGGCCCGGGCAATGGTTTCCCGCGTGAGGACGGCTTCGATATCGTGGTCGCCTCCGAGGTGATGGCGATCTTCTGCCTGGCCACGTCGCGCAAGGACCTGAAGGCCCGTCTGGGCAGCATCATTGTTGGTTACACCCGTGAGCAGGCGCCAATCCGCTCGCGCGACCTCAATGCCCAGGGCGCGATGGCGGCCCTGCTCAAGGACGCGATCAAGCCCAACCTGGTTCAGACCCTGGAGAACAACCCGGCGATCATTCATGGCGGGCCGTTTGCCAACATTGCGCATGGCTGCAACACGGTCACGGCTACGCAGGCGGCGCTCAAGCTGGGCGAGTATGTGGTGACCGAGGCCGGTTTCGGGGCCGACCTGGGGGCCGAGAAGTTCATTGACATCAAGTGCCGCAAGTCGGGTCTGCGACCCGATGCGGCCGTGGTCGTGGCCACGCTGCGCGCCCTCAAACACCATGGCGGCGTGGACGCAAAGGATTTCAACACGCCCAACCCGGCAGCGGTCGAAAAGGGCCTGGCCAACCTGGAGCGCCACGTCAACAATATCCGCAATCACTATGGTTTGCCGTGCGTCGTATCGATCAACCATTTCTCGTCGGACACGCAGGAAGAGCTCGATCTTCTGCGCCGCCATATGGACCGCCTGGGCGTTCCAGTGGTGGTGGCGCGGCACTGGGCGGACGGATCGGCCGGCGCCGAAGAACTGGCGCACATGGTGGTCAAGCTGGCCGAATCCGGCTCGGCAAACATGCGTTACGTCTACCAGGACGAAGACAGCCTGTGGGACAAGATGAAGGCCATCGCCACCAAGGTCTATGGTGCCGCCGATATTTCGGCGGATTCTGCGGTGCGCGCCAAAATCGCCAAGCTGCAGCAAGACGGTTACGGCCACTACCCGGTGTGTGTGGCCAAGACGCAGTATTCGTTTTCCACCGACCCCAAGCTGCGCGCCGCGCCGTCCGGGCACATGGTCAACATTCGCGAGGTGCGCCTGGCTGCAGGCGCCGAGTTCGTGGTGATGATTTGCGGCGACATCATGACCATGCCGGGGCTGCCCAAGGAGCCGGCGTCGATGCGCATCGACATCGACGATGACGGGAAGATATCGGGCTTGTTCTGAGCGAACCGGAGCGGCGCGGCGAATCACCCGCGCGCGACCGGCCGCGCCGGATCACTGCACCATTCGCTCCAGCTGCCGGCATACAACGCACTGCGGCCCAGGCCGGCGACTTCCATCGCGATGATGTTGGGGACGGCGCTGACGCCACTACCGCAGTGGTGCACCATGCCCGACGGATCGCGGCCATCGAGCAGCGCTTCAAACTCGCGGCGCAGCGTCGGGCCATCCTTGAAGCGGCCATCGGCATCCAGATTGAGCCCGAACGGCCGGTTCAGTGCCCCGGGGATATGGCCGGCGACCGGGTCCAGCGGCTCGACCTCGCCGCGAAAGCGCGGCGCTGCGCGAGCGTCGACAATCACCTGGGTGATATGGCCAAGGCCGTCGGACACTTGCTGCGTCGTCGTCAGAGTAGCCCGCGGCTCGCGCAACAGAAAGTCTTGCTGCGGCCGTGCAGCTTGGGGCCCGCTGGCAATATTGCCACCCTGCGCAACCCAAGCCTGCAAGCCGCCGTCGAGCACCGCCACGTTCTCGTGCCCGGCCCATTTGAGCATCCACCACAGGCGGCCGCAGTAATTGGCTCCCTGCCGGTCGTAAACCACCGCCTGCATCTGGTTGCCGAAGCCGACATTGCCCAGCCAGCTTGCAAACGCCTCGCGCGCGGGCAGCGGGTGGCGCCCGCCGCTGCTGGCGTCTGAGCCCTCGGCAGCGCTCAGGTCTCGGTTCAGGTTTGCGCGCACTGCGCCCGCGATGTGGGATTCGTGGTACTGCTGGTCGCCTGCTGCGGGCTGCATCAGCTCGAAGCTGCAGTCAAAAATCATCAGCGGGTCGTCCTGCACAGACAGCTGGCGCAATTGTGCAGCCGAGATCAGGGTGGTGAAGTTCATGCGATCTGGTCCGGCGTATGGCCCATGGCCCGGCCATACCACTCGTGGAATTGCTGCATGCCATCTTCCATCGGACTCTGGTAGGGACCACACTCATCGTCGCCGCGCTGCAACAGGGCCAGGCGACCGGCATCCATACGCAAGGCGATCTCGTCGTCTTCGATACAGGTTTCCATGTAGGCAGCGCGCTGCGATTCGACAAACTCGCGCTCGAAGGCGGCAATTTCCTCCGGATAATAGAACTCCACTACGTTAAGCGTCTTTTGCGGGCCGATCGGGTGCAGCGTGGATACGGTGAGCACGTGGGGATACCACTCCACCATGGTGTGTGGGTAGTAGGTTAGCCAGATGGCACCGTATTTGGGCGGCTGGCCGTTACGGTACGCCAGCAATGCGTTTTGCCAACGTTCGTAGACCGGGC
>JAJAZK010000378.1 GCA_026785765.1 Rhodoferax sp.
CGGTAACTCCAATAGCGTGAAGTCGGATTCGGACTGGCTGTTGGCAACTGGCCCGAACCCCAGCGGCACAGACGCTCGTTGTGCCGCAACCGGGCCGAGCAACTGCCACCAACTGTCCGTCGCCTCCTTGTGCGCTTCGCTAGAGGACGCGACCAGCGTGTGGCGTGCCCTTGTCATCGCCACATACAGGGCGTTGAGCTCTTCACGTTTCCTTTGCGTGATCTCGAACGCCAGCAGGTCCGCCGCGCATCCTGGCGGCCGGCTCTCACTGACCATAAACACGAAGCGGCGCGGGCGTGGCAGCTCGCCCGGCCAGTCCACCAGCACACCCATGGTGTCGGTCGGGCGCTCCGGCGTGTCGGTGTCGAGCAGGATCACGATGTCGGCCTCCAGGCCCTTGGCGCCATGGATGGTCAGCAGACGCACAGCTTGTGGAGTCAGCGCTGCCGGAGCCAAGACTCCTTGCGCCTTGAAAGCACGCACCATGGCATACGGGCTTGCAAAGCGACCGCCACCGAGATTCAGGGCAGCGGCCAGCAAGGCACGGAGGTTCGCCAATACGCTCGGCCGCGCCTCGGCCGGTACCACCCGGGCGTATTCGGCCAACACGTCCGCATCGCTGAAGATGGCTTGCAGCGCGTCGTGCGGCGGCAACTGCCGAACCCAGCCCTGCCAGCGCAACAGTATTGCTCCAATGCCGCGCAGCAAGTGCCCGTGGGGCCACGGCTGCTGCAACACTTCGAACCACGGCGTGGGCGCAGCACGCTGGCGCAGCGCCAACGCAACCAGCGCCTCGTCGCTGACACGAAACAAGGGCGACTTGAGCACCCGGGCCAGCGAAAGGTCGTGTTGGGGCGACACCAGCACGTCGAACAGCGCCACCAAGTCCTGCACTTCACAACAATCCGCCAACGCGGTTTTCTCGCCAATCTGCGCCGCCACTCCGACCGCCCGCAACGCCTGTTGCATCGGCAACAGGCCGGCGCGTCGGCGCGACAGCACCATGATCTGCGGTGCGGCGACGCCGCCATCGACCTGTTGCCGTATCCACAGTGCCGCCTGCTGCGCTTCGCGCGCACGCAGGCTGTCGTCGGGCGCCTCCAGCGCCGTATCCAGGCTGTCGCGCCAGTGGGTCCCGGCTTCTCCTGGGACTTTCGGCACCTCTCCGGCGTTGGCGGGAACCCGCAGAATCGGCGGCATACTGCAAACCAGGCCAACTTCGCTGGACTGCGTCGTATGCGGCCGGAAACCTTCATAGGCGTTGGCGACACGGGTTTGCAACATGGTTCGGTTGACGGCGTCGATCACCCGCGTGGCGTTGCGTCGCGTATGGTCACAGGCGAGCAGGTCGCCACCGAGCCCGTCCCGAATGAAAGCTTGCGCGGCCATGAAAACCTGCGGCTCGGCCCGGCGGAACCGATAGATGCTCTGTTTCGGGTCTCCAACCAGAAAGACTCTGGGCGCACGGCCACGCGCGCCGGCATAACTTCCCAGCCAGGACATCAGCGCCTGCCACTGCAGGGGGTTGGTGTCCTGGAACTCGTCGATCAATACGTGGCGCAGGTTTGCATCCAGCCGTTCCTGCACCCACCCCGACAGAACCGGGTCCGACAACACCGCCTGCGCGCTGCGCTCCACGTCCTGCATGTCGACCCAGCCGCGTTGGTGCTTGAGCAGCGCGTATTCCTGCAGCAGAACCCGCGTCAGTCGCAACATGCGCTGCTGGTGCAACCAGGCCAAATGTTGCGCCTCTGCCGCGCACAACGCGGCCAGCTCGATGCCCGCCTCCTGCGCCGCCGCAAACTTCTGCAGGTGTTTGCTCAACCGGTCTTCGTCGGCCACAAAAAATGCCTTTCGCAGAATCGCCAGCCGCTGCGCCAGCACGTCTGTCCCATCGGCTGCGGCGTCGCTTTCCGAAAACGCCAGCAGCACCTGCTGCGCCGCCTTTTGTGGCGTGGCATTGCTCTCCCGCGCCAGCGCCCGGGCCCATGCCAACCAGCGTTGAGCGGCAGCGGGTGTCTGCAATGCCTGGCGCGGGTCATCGAGGCTCGCAAATTGCGGGTGAAGACTGCCAAACGCCTGTACTGACTGTTCCACCACGCCCGCGGCGTCGGCCAGCGAAAACTCGGTACGTTTGTCCAGCGCCGCCGCCAACGCCTTTTCAGTCTGCGTCCGGCCGCAGGCCAGCACCACCTGCGCGAAGTCTTCGCGTCGCTCCGGTTGATCGACCAAGGCCTGATAGAAGCGGCGCCACACCAAATTGATGGCCTGGCTGTCGTCCTCCAGCAATTCGTATCCCAGTGGCAACTCCAGCCGTTGCAGCAATGCCAGCGGCGCCACCCTCAAAAGTGCTGCGAACCAGCTATGAAAAGTGCGCACCTGGACCTGTTGACCACTTTGTAGCAGTCGCTGGTACAGGGCGCCCAGTTGCTGGCAGCGCTGGGGCGTCAGCTGCGCGTCCGGTACGCCACGGGCGCGCAACTCCTGCGCCAGCACGTTGGGCGCAGCGCCGGCAAAGGACTGCAGCCACTCCTGCAGCCGCTGGCGCATTTCGGCTGCCGCGCGTTTGGTAAAGGTAATCGCCAGTATGCTGTTCGGCGCAACTGCGTCTGTGTCCTGCGGCCCGGCCGGTGACTCAAGCAAGGCACGCAGGATCCGTGACACCAGCATCCAGGTCTTGCCAGCACCGGCACAGGCCTCCACCGCCACGTCACGGCGCGGGTCACACGCAATTGCGTAGAACTGCTGCGCCGACACGGCGGCGCCGTTGTGCAGGTAGGCGGCCTGCGCGGGAGCTTCAGCCAAGTGGCAGCTCCGCGTCCAGAGTCTCGGCCGCACCCCAATGGTCTTTGCGGCACAGGCCGCGCGCCGCACAAAATTCGCATGCTGCACCGGTGCCCATGGCAGGCAAGGGCGCGCCCTGGGCGATGCGGCGCGTGTCAGACAGAACTGCTTGCACCAGCTCGTCGCGCAGCACCACGATGTCAGGCTGTGCATAAACTTTCACCGGCCCGGTCTCGCCGATGCTCAGGTACATCGCGTCAACAGTGTCATCGGCCAGCAGTGCCGCGTAAAACGGCAGCTGAACGTCTTCGCTGCCCGCCTTGACCCGCTGCGCGGTCCGGGTCCGTTGCTCGGTCTTGTAGTCGATAACCAGTTTGTGGCCCTGCGCGGATTGGTCGATTCGATCAATACGCCCCTGCACGCGCAGCCTTCCCAGGGCGATCTGGTGTTCTGCTTCCGCCTCGACAAAGCGGCTGCCGCTAA
This sequence comes from Rhodoferax sp., assembly GCA_026785765.1. Taxonomy (GTDB): domain Bacteria; phylum Pseudomonadota; class Gammaproteobacteria; order Burkholderiales; family Burkholderiaceae_C; genus CAISIP01. The sequence continues at coordinate 3,268 of JAJAZK010000378.1, forward strand.
TCTCATGCGCGGTCAGCCATTGCAGATAGGCCTCACGCACACGCGGCCAGGTGGCGGAAAACGGCAGGAACTCGGCCGCGTCCAGGCGCTGTTCGCGCGTCGCCCGTTCGGCCGCCGCGTCGATCGCCGCGCGACGCCGCCTTGCGTCAGCGACGGGGCTTTCCTGCAAGGCCTCGTGAAAATGGCGCAGCACTGCATGCAGCCAGACCCCGAAATCGCGTTTTCCAAGCGCCTGGTCCAGTTCATCGCGCTCCCGCAAGCCGAGTTGGCGCAGCGCGAAGAAACGGTAAGGGCAACTGCGCAGGTCTTCGTAGGCACTGGCCGACATCGTGGTAACCGGCAGTTCGGCACCACTCGGGCGGGGCATGTAGATGGCCCGCGCCTGCAACTGGCGCCCCCGCCGTGGCTCAGCCGCCAGCCCTGGCTGTGGCAACAACAACTCCTGGACCAGCGCGCTGGCCATCACTGGCTCACCGTTGTCACTCACGCGCCACAAAAAGTCGATGTGCGGCGCGCGCAGCGCGGAGCTCCAGGCAACGCGGTTTGCCGCCACCAATTGCGCGCGGGACGGCAAACCCAGCACGATGCGTTGCGCGGCAGTCCACCATCCCGCTGGTTCGGCGCACGCAGGAAAACGGTCCTCATCGGTGCCCGGAAACACCACCGCCACCAGGGCACGCCCGAGCAACTGCGTGAGTGGCAGGATGACCAGATGTTCTTGCGCCGGATGGGGCGGCACAAAACTGCCAGCCTCCAGTACTTGGGTCAGCCAGGCCACGAAGACACTTTGGCCAACCGCTTCCTGGTGCGCCTCGAACACGTCGGCGTCGGGTACCTGCAAGTGCGTTGCGGTGATCACTGACTGCCCGGCCGTGTCACCCAACAACCCAGCCCACTGGCCGGTCTGCTGCAACATGTCGCGCAGCGCCTGCAACCAGGCGCTGGTGCTCCGTGCAGCCTGCATGGAAGCGCGCAGTGCAGCAACGCGCTGCGCCAGTTCGGTTTGCAACCCCACTTGTTGCCAGCTGCGTGCCGCTATACGACGCATCTGTGTTTCCAGCGCGGCCACCTGCGCCGGGTCGAATGCTGGCGCGTTCTTCAACCAATCGAGCACAGTGTCACCCGACGCATCCCAGGCCATGGCGCGCAGCGAACCCATGAGTGTCGCAGCAGCGCGGGTGGTGGACAGGGTCCAGCCGGTCTCGTCGCGCACCAGCACGCCGCGTTCGGCCAACATGGCACGCACCCGGCGCACCAAAAAGCGGTCTTGTGCGATCAGCGCTACCGGGCAGCGGCCCTGCGCCAGGTGCTGCAAAACACACGCCGCCGCACGTTCGGCCTCATCCTCGGCAGCCGCCGCTGCATGCAAGGCCAGCGCGCCACGCGCGGCCGGCCGGTCCAGGGTCAGGCACACACAACGGTTGCCGTAGCGTGCGCGCAGCGCATCCAATAACGGCTCTGACTGGAATCCTTCCACCAGCACCAGCAATTCGGCGCGCGCAGAGAACAACACGTCTGTCTCGTAAGCCGACCCAGCCACCCAAGCCACCGCAATCCGGCCCAGCCAGGTCTCCAGGCGCAGCGGCGAGTCCGGCTCCGGAACACCGAGTGATGCCGCCATCTGCGCCCCCCAAGCGGCACGCTGCGGTGGCGCAACGGCTGCGGCCACGCGCGCCAGGCTCCAGGCCGCCTCCATCAGTTTTCCAGCCAGCGCCGGTTGCGCCCGGCCCATGCCGGCACGCCGCATCAAAGACGCTGCAGTCAGCGCGTCGGTTGCCGCGTCTAGGCGCAAGTCATCGGTGTCGGGACTAAATCCACCCAGACTGCGACTCCAGTTGAGGGTGGTCTCAAAACGCGGCACAAATCCCGCCGCGCCGCCGGTTGCGCGCTGCCAGGCAGCACGGGCGTGCTGCATCAACTGCGCGTACGGAAGTAGCACCACGGTGTCGGCCGGATGCACATTGCGTTGCTCTACCTCGTCGCGGATCCGCAGTGCAACCCAGTCCCAGGCCACAATGGCATGATGGTTTTTCGCTATTTCAGGCATAGCCCACCGGAAACCGGCTGTGGGAGTTGGTTTCTGTCACAATTTCTCCACTGTACCTGTACGAATCACCCACAAGGAACACCATGGCCAACGAACTAATCAAACACGTGTCGGACGCTTCGTTCGAAGTCGATGTGCTGCAGTCTGTACCACCGGTGTTGGTTGACTACTGGGCTGAGTGGTGTGGCCCATGCAAGATGATCGCGCCAATCCTCGATGAAGTGGCCACTGGCTACCAGGGCAAGCTGCAGGTCGCCAAGATGAACGTGGACGAAAACCGCGACATCCCGGCCAAGTTCGGAATTCGTGGAATTCCCACGTTGATGTTGTTCAAGAACGGACAACTCGCGGCCACCAAAGTGGGGGCCATGAGCAAATCCCAGCTGACCGCTTTCATTGACCAGCAACTCGCCTGAACGGCACGGGCGCAACGCCCGGCCCCGGCCGCAAGTCTGCATTACGGCCACTCTTTTCCTGTCATAATTCAGTCGTCCGCACTCTTCCACCCAGAGGCGGCTGGGTTCCCTGTTGGGAACACTCCAGACGGAACCTGTGCTGAGTCCCGTCCCGAAACCCCCTCATTTTTGGCAGTCCACACCCCAACGGGGCAATTCCATGCACTTAAACGAACTCAAGGCACTGCACGTGTCCGAAGTCCTGAAGCAAGCTGAAGAGCTTGAGATCGAAAACACCGGCCGCATGCGCAAGCAGGAGCTGATGTTCGCGATCATCAAGAAGCGGGCCCGTACCGGCGAACAGATCATCGCCGATGGCGTGCTGGAAATTCTCCCTGACGGCTTTGGCTTCCTGCGCAGCCCCGACACGAGCTACACCGCAAGCACCGACGATATCTATATCAGCCCGAGCCAGGTTCGCCGCTTCAACCTGCACACCGGCGACATGATCGAAGGTGAAGTTCGAACACCCAAGGACGGTGAACGCTACTTCGCGTTTAACAAGCTGGACAAGGTCAACGGCGGTGGCCCGGAAGAGAACAACCACAAGGTGATGTTCGAGAACCTGACGCCGCTGTTCCCGCGCGAGCAGTTCAAGCTCGAGCGCGACATCAAGGGTGAAGAAAACCTGACCAGCCGCATCATTGACATCATTGCACCGATTGGCAAAGGCCAGCGCGCCTTGCTGGTCGCGCCGCCAAAGTCTGGCAAAACCGTGATGATGCAGCACATCGCCCACG
>JAJAZK010000379.1 GCA_026785765.1 Rhodoferax sp.
ATCACAGGCAGCAGCATCACCCGATCCGAACCCTGCAAAAACCAGGGTGCGGCGATGAAATAGGGCATCTCGATGGCGATACGGTGCGCGGGGCCTTTTAGCCGAGCGAGTACGTCGTCAGCCAGGTAACGACGGCCCGACGGGTAACTTGCCACCACATGCGGATAGTCCGCCAACCGGTCCAGCAGGTTTTTCCTTCTTCCCGACACGGCCGCACTCTGCAAAGGATGGCCGCGCCGCATGAGCACGGCATAAGTTTCGCGGTACAAATCGCGGCAATGAAAGTCTGGCGGCAAGGGATCATCCGCATACAAGGCCAGATCAATCCGGCCTTGCTCCAGTGCATTCAAGGTGTCGTCGTTCCAGGGCTGAACGCCGAGGCTCAGGCGCGGTGCTTTTACCGCCAACACCTGGCTAAGGGGCGCCACTGCTGCAAGCACACCGTAATCGGTGGTGGCAAGCCGGAAACTGCGGTCAGATGCGGCCGGGTCAAACTCAACCGGCTCGAACAGGCGCTGCACGAGCGTTAGTGCGTCTCGCGTAGCCCCCACAAGGCTCTCGGCCCTGGGTGTCAACACATAACCTTTGGCGGTGCGCACCAGCAACGGGTCGTGCAACTCTGCACGCAGGCGCGCAACAACGCGGCTTGCGGCGGGTTGGCTCAAGCCCAGGCGCTCGCCGGTTTGGGTCACGCTGCGTGTGTCCAGCAATGCTTGCAATGCCTTGAGCAGGTTGAAGTCGAGATGGGGGAGTTTCATTGTTTGTATCCACTTTTTGCATGCCCAGAATGCATTTAGATTACTTCCGCACATACAAAAACGCAAGCACACTGCGGCAATGTCCCCACAGGAGCACCGATGAACTCACAACTTCCATTCGCCCGCAGGCAAGTGCTGCAAGCGGCTGCCGCGCTATATGTCACTAGCCTTAGCCTGGCCTCACAAGCGCAGGAAAAAGCCAGTGCGGGAACGCCCGCGGTCGCGCCCACGCCCAAACGCGTTGTCTTTGTGGTTTCCAACGAAGTCAACCCGGGCCCCGCTGGTTTCCCGATTGGTTACTACCTGACGGAACTGGCACACCCGTACTGGCTGTTTCAGCAGCGTGGCTATACGATGGACATCGCGTCGCCGCTCGGCGGTCGAGTTGTGCACGACGCCATGAGCGACCCCGAGGGAGGCCGGTTCGGCCCGCCTCAGGACTTTCTCTCCATCGGCTTCAAACACTCGCCCAGGGTCAAACCGCTGCTGGAGAACACCAAAAAGTTGTCCGATGTGAAGATGGCCGACTACGACGCGATATTCGTGATTGGTGGTCTCGGCCCGATGATCACGTTCACGGACAACGTCGCGCTGCACCAGTTGTTTGCCAGTTTCTACGAGGCCGGCAAAGTGTCCGCCACCATTTGCCATGGTTCGGTCATCTTGCTGAAGACGCGACTCTCCACCGGCAAGCTGCTCGCAGACGGCAAGCAGTGGACAGGATTCTGCGATGCCGAAGAAGAAATTGTGGACAAGGCTTACAGCCGGCAGGTGCAACCATTCCGGATCGAGACCGAAGCCAAAAAGAACCCGAATACGCGGTTTGTCCAGGGCCCACCCTATCGGCCTTTTGCGGTGCGGGATGGTCAGCTCATATCGGGTCAGCAAGGCTCGTCGGGGGCAAGAACCGCTGAGTTGGTCATCCAGGCGCTGGAAGGCTGAGCCGCAATGCGGCACGGCCATTCTCCGCGGTGCCGTTGGGTATGGGCGGTACTCACGTGAAGCTATTGAACTGCGCTGCCTTGCTTGGACTGTTCATCCTGTCCTTTGGCACGGTGAGCGCGCAGTCGCCCGCCCCGGTGCTTGTGCAGGATGAGCCGCGCCACAGACCGGTCTTTCGCAACGCGCAAGTCATGGTTCTCAGTATCCAGATTCCCGCCGGTGACTAATCGCTGATGCACACCCATGAAAACGACGCCGTGCACATCACCGTGCAGGGATCCGACATCCGCGAGACCACGCCGCGCGGCTGGTGGGCGTCCAACCATGCAGCGTCTCCGGATGGTCTGACCTACTTTTCGGCCCTGGGCGGCAAACCCTACTCGCACCAGATTCGCAATACTGGTTCTCGCGAAACACACATCGTGTCGGTGGAGCTTTTGGGGAGTACACCAGTTAATGCGCGCGTGCTCGACGCACTGCCCGGTTCCGAGAAAATTGCCGACAACCCGCGGACTCGCGTCGAAAGGCTGAAATCAGACTCCGCCGTGGCCGTCCCACCGTCACCAGCCAATGCCGTTCTCGTTTCGTTGCGCGCAGGAACCTTGAGCGGTCTCGAAGTGGGCAATGCGATGTCACCGGGTAGCGTGCACTGGATTCCGGCTGGGACAGCCGTGCGGGCGGAGGGCGCCCCCGGTTCCGGCAATGACTTGATCTACGTGCGGCTGCGCTGACAGCATGGCCAAAATTCTTGATCGAGACCAATTTGCCGATGTCCAGCAAGCGACACGACAACACCTTCGGCAGCACGGGTGCGGTGCATACACCTTCGAAGACGGGTTGGCTTTAACGGCACTATCTGGCTGGAAGCGGCCGCAGCGTGTGCTGGAGTTGGGTACGGCGCTCGGCTACACCGCGTGCTGTTTGGCGCATGGCTGCGCATCGGCGCGGGTCGATACGATTGAAGGCGATGCCACGCACGTGGCGCTGGCGCGTGAACAGATCGCCAGGCATGCCCTGACCCATCGTATTGCTGTGCACCATGGGCAGTTTGACGAGATTCTCGGTCAGCTGGAGGCGGGGTATGACCTGGCGTTCTTTGACGGATTTGCGCCGCCTCCGCCCATCATCGCGCGGGTGCGCGACTTGCTTGCCATAGGCGGCATCCTGGTCTGCGCCAACCTGCAGCTCGGCCGCGGTAGCGCAGCGCGACAACTCGCACAGGACCTCGACGATGCCAGCCGCTGGCAAGACCTGGCGTCCATCGAAAGTGGACGCACTGCAGTACGCCTAAAACTAAATGCTGAATAGGACCCCGATGAAAAATAGAATCCAGGGCTTGCTGGCCGCCATGGCCATTGCGGTCTGCACCAGTGTCTCAGCGACCGGTCTGGCGACTTGCGACTCCGGCCCCAAGTCGGGCTGGCAGCCGATCGAAAAACTCGAAAAACAACTTTCCGAGCGCCGCTGGACAGTACGGCGCGTCAAAGAAGATGGTGGCTGCTACGAGGTTTATGCAATCGACGACAAGGGCCAGCGTGTCGAGGCCTATTTCCATCCGGTAACGCTAGCGCCCGTCCCGACCAAGCCACGCTGATGACCTCCATGGCGTGGGTGCGTGTTTGGCCGAAGTGGCAGCGTCTGCTGCATGCGGGCCTGGCGTTGACCACGGTTGCGGCGCTTGTCACGTATGAGGGTGGACGCCAGCACGAATGGGTGGGGTATGCCGCTTTAGCCCTCGCGCTGTTGCGGCTGGCGCTTGGCTTCGGCGGGCCGATGCCAGCGCGTTTTACTGCCTTTATTCGCGCGCCGATGGTCACCTGGGACTATGCGCGAGCCGTGTGGAAAGGCCGTGAGGCCCGCTACCTCAGCCACAACCCGCTGGGCGCATGGATGGTCGTGCTGCTGCTGTCACTGGGCGCTGGCGCCGCCGCGACTGGCGCCCTTTATGTGACCGACCGATTCTGGGGCGAGGCATGGTTGATCGCGGCCCATGCGCTGCTGGCCTGGCCGCTAGGCTTGCTGATCCCGCTGCATATCGCAGGCGTGATCCACGCCAGCCGACGCCATCGCGAAAATTTGGTCGGTGCGATGTGGTGGCATGGCGGCAAGCGCGCGGAGTCTTCGGACAGAGCCCGGTCGCCACCCGAAGCGTGACCCAGGGGCTGAGCTGCGGCTTGCCATGCCCCGATCATCAGCCAGTGGGGTTGGGGCCCGCATTGTCGGCATCCACCTGTGACATGTTCAGCATTCTGCAGAGCGTCTTCACAGGATGCTGGCCGTCGGCGATGCTCAGACTTTGTAAACCACTTTATGGAGATAGATGCTATGCCCACTTCCCCAACCAACGAGCAGCGTGCGTTCGAGGCCAATTCCAGCACCAGCGCGCGACAACGGGAACAACGGCGCCGGTTTCTTGTCAGCGCCTCCGTGATCGCTTTGGCCGGGCCCGCTTTGGCCCAAAGCACCGCTCCCGCGACCCCAGCCCACCTGGCGGGCACAGCCGGCGCAGCGTTTGCCACCCAGCCGTGGGACGGCGGCGCGCGCGTCGACACGGGGCCCTACACGGTCGAACGCGTGACCTTCAAGAGCGGCGGGCTGGACGTGGTGGGTAACCTCTTCGTGCCTGCTGGCAAGGGCCCGTGGCCAGCCGTGGCCGTGATAGGACCGGTGGCGTTCGTCAAGGAGCAGGTCCCGCTGCAGTACGCCTCACGCCTGGTGCGCGAGGGCTTTGCGATGCTGATCTTCGATCCTCGCTACCACGGCGAATCGGCAGGCGAGCCCAGGCGTTGGGAGAGCCGCCAGGCCAAGGTGGAAGATCTGCGCGCGGCGGTGTCATTTCTGGCAGGCCGAGCGCAAGTCGATGCGGGTCGAATTCACTTGCTCGGCGTGTGCCAAGGCGCCAACTGGGTGGTGGAGGCCGCCGCAGATGAACCACGTGTGCGTTCGGTGTCCATCGTTGCAGGCCACTACCTCATGCCCGAGACAGCGGCACTCTACCTGGGCGGCCCCGAGAACGTGGCTTTGCGCATCAGCCGGGCGCAGGAGTCAAGGGCCGCTTTCTTGCGCAACGGGCAAGTGGACTACATCCCCATCGTCAGCCTGAGCGACCGCGATGCATTGCTCACGGCAAAGCCAATCCACGATTTCTACTACCGCTGGGCTGATCGCGGCCCATTCGCTGCGCATACGGGGTTGTGGGAGAACCGCATCACGCGCATGAGCGAGGCCGACATCTGGGGTCACCGCATCGACGAGCA
>JAJAZK010000380.1 GCA_026785765.1 Rhodoferax sp.
CCCCGGCGCAGTCGTTGCGACCTATTGGCGACCCATTGCAAATTCACCAAGTAGTGCGCTGATCGTCGAGGTGGTCGGGCGGTGATTGGTTTGCCAGATCCCAGTCCGGCTCAGCCTGTACACCCTCGCCCGTCTCCTGCGCGCCCTCACCTTCCCATAGCAGTGGCCCACGTGCCGGGGCGATGCGGGGAGCTTCGGGCCCGACTCCGATGGGCTCCAGAATCTTGTGGATGTCGGTACTGAAGGTGATGAAAACGAAGTTTCAACGACGACTAACTTGTACTCAAGTTATGTCGCAGCCAAGGCGATGATGCGCATCTGGCCCCCGCACATCGGGCAAAGCAACGGGAACACCTCGTAGATACGGGCGATCAGTGCGGCCCACAGGTAGTGTGATGGCGGGCGCGGTTTGGGTTTGACTTGTGCCTCTGGCCGGGCCGCTGCGCCAACGCCAGATACACCGGGCACGCCGCTCGCACTGCCAGCAGCAGTGTGCGCTGCGTCAGACACTGGACAACTCACGACCACTGGTGCCGACTGCGGTCAAGCTCAAGCAGGTTTCGAATCGGACGCAAGTGATCGTTTGTGAAGAAAGACTCGATATGACAACGTTGGAAGTCACGCTGGATTTGCCAAACCGTATGGCGCGGCAGGCCCAAGCCGCTGGGCTGCTGACGCCGCATGCGCTACGCGGATTAATCAAGGACGCGATGCAGCGGCGCGCCGCGCAGTCTTTGTTAACCGGCGCGGCACGCGCAACCGAAGCGGGTAGCAAGCGCCTGTCGCTAAAGGACATTCAAGCAGAGGTCAAAGCAGTGCGTGCAGAGCGGCGCGCTCCACAAGAAGAGGCTCATCAAACCGGTCCTGGCCACTGGGCGCAGCGCTGAACAAATGCTGCTTGACTAGCGGCGTCTCGCGACACTTGTAACGGCGCGCCAGCTTGAGAGGCCGATTTCGCGCGATGCCGATGACGACGCCGTGTTGGCCTGCGCGATGGCTGCGCGCGCCGATCTCATCGTGACCAGTGACGAAGATTTACTCGTGCTCAAGCAACAGGGCCGGCGCGTCGGGGTCGGGGGCCGTCGCCACCAAGCCGGGCTGCGAGCACACCAGGTCGGCGCGTATCGGCTGGACCGGATTGCTCAAACGCATGTTTAGTTGCGACGTAACTTGGGTACAAGTTAGTCTTCACTGAAGCTTTGCTTTGCAATCGACATAGCGCACTGCCCGAACCAACGGTGGCCAAGCCAAAACTCCCCCACGTACCACCCCGGAGCGGGCGAGCCCGGCCCGGTGGGCCCGAAAACACGCCGTTGAAATCTATTCCTCAGGCTATCGAAGTCGCGCAGGGCTTTGGGGCTCTGTCGCTGGCACGGACTGCGGGGCCATGAAGGGGTTAACGATGCGCACACCACCGAAGGTCGCACCGTGCTGCATGTCTTCGCTGAGCAACTGCTGGCAGCCGCTGACGATGGCCGCTTGCAGAATTAGCGCGTCGTAGAACGAGAAACTGTGCAGTACATGCAAATCGAGCGCGCCGGCCATCAGTTCCCCTGTGGCCGGCACTACCTCGCAGCCACCATAGAAGCCGAGCCGCTGGCGAATCAGGGCGGGCGGCAACCGCAGCTTGCGCAGGGCCACATTGACGAACTCCTGCAGCACCTGGGTCGACAGCACCGCGGTCCCGGCAGCACGATGCTGCTTGATCACATCGATGGCGCGGCGTTGCTTGATAGGCTCATCAGCGGAGTCGGCGTACACCAGCAGGTTCGTATCGAGCAGGCTACGCACGACGGTTGGCTTCCTCACGATCAAACTTCCAGCCCTGAAGTCGCCCCGGCGTGCTGAGTGCAGAGATCTCGAAAGCCTGTAGTTCGGCCGCCAGTTGCGGCCCGCCGGCGAGTTGCTCAAGGTAGTCCCGAACGGCTTGATTCAAGCTCTTGCCCATCGCTCCGGCGGCTTTGCGGGCTTCTTCGGCGACTCGTTCGTCAATGGACAGCGTGATGTTCATCGTATCTCCAAATTTGCAGTGCGCACGTATTATGTGCTATCTCGCTGCAAGTTGGGAGGTGGCGGCAAAGCCGTCCGTCCGCGCCGCTGCGCTGTTCCGCTTTGCTCCGCTTGGGTGGCGCGCGCGTAGCGCACCACCCCTGAGCAGGCGAGCCCGACCTATTGATTGATCTGCATCGCGCGCGCCGTTCGTGAACTACCGGGGGATGGTTTTCCGCTCCTGGTTGACACCAACCAGCACTGGGACCGCCACGCGACGCAACGGGCCTGCCGCCCCTGCGAGCAGTTCAACCTGACCTGGATTGAGGAGCACCCGGACGCTCACAACGTGGAAGGCCATGTCGCGTTGGCCGCAGCACTCGACACATCCGTCGCCACCGGAGAGGTGCTCACGCGTTTTGGCGAACACGCGCGGCTGATCATGGCCGGCGCACAGCGCGTCGGTCCGATTGCACAAGCGGATGCTCGCCATCGACCTGGAGCACTGCTCAAACACCCAGCGCACGGCGCGCGGCCGCCTCGATGTGGACGGCGTCGACCCCAAAAAAGCTCCGCAAAGCCGCCCGTGTATCACTGCGCCCAAAACCATCGGTGCCCAGCGTGACGAACGGGCGTTGGTCCGGAATGAAAGCGCGTACGCTTTCCGGCACCGCGCACACGTAGTCCGTCGCAGCAATGATTGGTCCATGGCTGCGTTGCAGTTGCTGCGTGACAAACGGCAGCCCTGAAGTGCAGCCACGGCCGCCCCGCGCCAGTTCGCTCCAACTGGTGACGCTGAAAACCTGAACCGCGATGCCCGCAGCAGCCAGTTGACGGGCCGCCTTGATGACCTCGGGCAAGATCGCGCCGGAGCCCATCAGGGTCACGTTCGATGCGGACCGATCACCATGACCCGCGGCACCCGCAGGCAAGTAGCTGCCAAAGAGATAGCAGCCACGAATCACATCCGATTCCACCCCGACGGGCAGGTCTGGCTGCGCGTAGTTCTCGTTCATCATGGTGACGTAATAGAAGACGTCTTGCTGGTCGACC
>JAJAZK010000381.1 GCA_026785765.1 Rhodoferax sp.
GCCAGCTCGGGCACGTCCGGGTTTTTCTTCTGCGGCATGATGGACGAACCGGTGCAAAAGCGGTCGGCAATGTCGATGAAGCCGAAGCTCTGACTCATCCACAGCACGAGTTCCTCACTCAGACGGCTGATATGCACCATGGCGAGGCTGGCGGCGGCAGCAAATTCGATCGCGAAGTCGCGGTCACTTACCGCATCGAGGCTGTTTTGGCACACGCCCTCCATGCCCAGCGCCGCAGCCACACGTTCGCGGTCCAGCGGGTAGCTGGTACCAGCCAGGGCGGCAGCGCCCAGTGGCAACTGGTTGACACGGTGGCGCAGGTCCTGCATACGCTGGGCGTCGCGCGCAAACATTTCGACGTAGGCCAGCATGTGGTGGCCGAAACTCACCGGTTGCGCGACCTGCAAATGGGTGAAGCCGGGCAGGATGACTTCTGCGTTGCGCCCGGCAATGTCGACCAGTGCCAGCTGCAGCCGTGTCAGCAGGGAGCCGATCAGATCGATTTCACCACGCAGCCAAAGGCGCACATCGGTGGCAACCTGGTCGTTGCGCGAGCGCCCGGTGTGCAGCCGCTTGCCAGCGTCGCCCACCAATTGGGTCAGGCGTGCCTCGATATTGAGATGTACGTCTTCGAGCTCCAGTTTCCATTCGAACGCGCCGGATTCGATTTCGCGCGTGATGGTTTCCATACCACTGCGGATTGTCTGCAGGTCATGCGCCGCAATGATGCCCTGGTGGCACAACATCTCCGCATGGGCCAGCGAGCCCTGAATGTCGACTTGCCAAAGCCGTTTGTCAAAGAAAACGCTGGATGTGTAGCGTTTGACAAGCTCGCTCATCGGCTCGGAGAACAACGCGGACCAGGCTTCGGACTTCTTGTCGAGTTGGTTCTGGGACATGGGTGTGCTGGGTGGGAAGACAGGTTGGCCGCCGGCGCGGGACGCGACATCACCAATAATCGGGCCTGGTAACCCGAGTCGTGATGAAAGACGCTGAAATTTTATCGACCTTTCTGGAGCTGGACCCGGCCGCGCACAAAGCAGCCGAGGCGGCCCCGCTGGTGTTCGACGCTTGCCATATCGGCGTGGTGTTGCGTGCGGTGTTGTTTGTGCAACTGGTGATGGGCGTAGGCGCCATGTTTGCCGCGGTGTCCCTGCCCGACTGGTTGGTGCAGATGGCGCTACTGACTGGTGTCGCGCTCCCTGCTACCCTGGTCTGGCTGATCGTGGCCTGCGGCTTGAAGACCGTGCTGGCGCGGCTGCCGGCCCTGGGCCAGTTGCTGGCAGGGCTGGTGTTGGGAGCCCTGGCCGGGACGTTGGGCTGTGCGGTGCTGGTGCTCGCTGGCATGCTGGAGCGTGCACCCTGGCTGGCGTCGGCCAGTGCGGGCATGTTGCTGGCGGCCGCCCTGGTGCTGGCCTTGCAGATGCGCGCCAAGGGGCGCGCGCCCGCCGCCGCCGCGGCGCGTTTGTCCGAGCTGCAATCGCGCATCCGCCCCCACTTCCTGTTCAACACACTCAACAGCGCCATTGCCCTGGTGCGCGCTGAACCCGCCAAGGCGGAAGCTTTGCTGGAAGATCTGAGTGACCTGTTCCGCCATGCGCTGGTGGATCAGGGCGACGCGGTGACTCTCGAACAGGAAGTGACGTTGGCCCAGCGTTACCTGGCAATCGAACAGGTGCGTTTTGGTGCACGCCTTCAGTTGGAGTGGGCGCTCGACCCCCGGGCCGGGCAGGCGCGCCTGCCACCCCTGCTGCTGCAGCCGCTGGTGGAGAACGCCGTGCGCCATGGCGTGGAACCCAGCGAGGCCGGTGCTACGGTCCGGGTGTCGACCGAATGCCGCGGATCCGTGGTCGTCATCAAGGTCACGAATACCGTACCCGCCGGGTCGGGCGTGCCGGGGCATGGCGTGGCGCTGGACAACGTGCGCGACCGCCTGCGGCTGCTCCACGATGTGCAGGGCCGCTTTCAAAGCGGTCTGGTCGATGGTGTGTTCCAGGTACGGATGGAGGTTCCCCTTTGAACGCCGTCGCCAGGGTGGGCAATGATTGAGACACTGACGGCGCTGGTGGTCGACGATGAAGCTTTGGCGCGCGCGCGGATGTGCACGCTGCTGGCGGACTGCCGGAATCCGGCGATGGTGGTGGTTGGCGAGGCGGCGAGTGCAGCGCAGGCCCTGGAGACGCTGGCGCGTCAGGTGGTTGATGTGGTTCTGCTCGACATCCACATGCCCGGCCTCGACGGGCGGGCACTGGCCGCGCGTCTGAAACTGCTGCCGCGCGCCCCGGCTGTGGTGTTTGTGACGGCCCACGCGGAACATGCGGTCCAGGCCTTCGAGCTCGATGCGCTGGATTACCTGACCAAGCCGGTGCGACTGGCCCGCCTTGAGCTGGCGTTGCAAAAGGTGGCACGCTGGTTGCAGTCGCGCCGTCCCGAGGCAGACGGTGTGGAGCAGGGGTTCCTGACCATCCAGGACCGCGGACGTACGGAACGGATTCCCCTTGCCGAAGTCGCCTATTTGAAGGCCGAGCTGAAGTACCTGACGTTGCGCACCGTGCAGCGCAGTTACATCCTGGACGGTTCTTTGAGTGAGCTCGAGGAAAAATTCGGCAGCTTGTTCCTGCGCGTGCACCGCAATGCGCTGGTGGCGCGGCGGCTGGTGCGGGCGCTGGAAAAGTACTATGACAACGAGGAGGGAGACGGCTGGGCGGTGCGTCTGCAAGGCGTCGAGGAACCGCTGCTGGTGTCACGGCGCCAACTGCCGGCGGTCCGAGAACTGTTGACAGGTGGCCAGTGACGCTGCCCGCGCTACCGCCTTTCGCTGAACAGGGCATCGGTGCGTTGCCCTGCTGGCGCTCGCCCGTCGACATCAGTCCGTTGCCGGGTGGGATGACCAACCATAATTTCCTGGTGCGTGATGGTAGTGGGCGTTTCGTGGTGCGCCTGGGCCAGGACCTGCCGCAGCATGGCGTGATGCGTTTCAACGAGCTGGCAGCAGCCCGCGCGGCCCACGCGGCGGGGGTGGCGCCGGAGGTGGTGTATGCGCAGGACGGTGTGATGGTGACCCGGTATATCGAGAGCCGTACCCTGGTTGCGGCGGATCTGCGTGACCCGCAGCGCCTGGACGCGGTTGTTGGATTGCTGCGCCGCTGCCACAAGGAGGTGGCGTTGCACCTGCGCGGGCCGGCGCTGATGTTCTGGGTGTTCCAGGTCATTCGCAACTACTGCGCTACGCTCGACGCCATTCCGGACAACCTGCTGGCGGGCTACCTGCCCAGCCTGAAGGTCCTGGCAGCGCGGCTGGAAGCGGAGATCGGCCCGGTGGACATCGTGTTTGGTCACAATGACCTTCTGTGTGGCAATTTTCTCGACGACGGCCAGCGTTTGTGGCTGATCGACTGGGAGTACGCCGGGTTCAACAGCCCGCTGTTTGACCTCGCCAACCTGTCGGCCAACAACCGGTTTGCGCCCGAACTCGACGCCGAACTGCTCGCCCGGTACCTGGATGCTGTGCCCAGCGCTGCCCAGAGGCGGTCTTTGGCCGGCCTGCGTCAGGCTTCCTTGCTGCGCGAGGTGCTTTGGGGTGCAGTGTCGCACCACCATCCGGGCGTTGACTTTGACTTTGCGCAGTACACGCAGGACTGGCTGGCGCAACTTGAGCTGCCGCGCTGATCCTCACCTACCCGGTGTTGCGCAGCCCCGCGGCGATGCCGTTGATGGAAATGTGGATACCGCGGCGCATCCTTTCGTCCCCCTTGCCAGCGCGGTTGCGGCGTACCAACTCCACCTGCAAGTGGTGCAGCGGGTCGATATACGGGAAACGGTGCCGCATGGAGCGTTGCAGGGCGGCGTTGCCCGCGAGGCGCTGCTTGTCGCCGGTAATCAAACCCAAGGCATCTGCAGTGCGCTGCCATTCGGCCTCGATTTTTGTCAGGATTGTCCGGCGCAACCTGGTGTTGTCCACCAGTTCGGCGTAACGCGAGGCGAGCGCCAGGTCACTCTTGGCCATCACCATGTCCATGTTGGACAACAGGGTGCGAAAGAATGGCCACTGCCGGTACATTTTTTGCAAGACCAGGAGTTGCTTTTGGCGCGCTGCGCCATCGGCCGTAGCCAGGAATTCGTACACGGCGGATCCGAATCCGTACCAGCCTGGCAGGGTGAGCCGGCATTGTCCCCAGCTGAAACCCCAAGGAATCGCGCGCAGGTCTTCGCTACGCTGCGAGGGTTTGCGCGCAGCCGGACGCGAGCCGATGTTGAGTTCAGCAATCTCCCGGATCGGTGTCGAAGCGAAAAAATAGTCGGCGAACCCAGCGGTACCGTAGACCAGTTCGCGGGAGGTCGCCATGCTAGTCAAGGATAGGTGGGCCGCTGCTTTCAGAAACGCCGGGCTCGCCGGTTTGGTAGGTTGCAGCAGCGTGGCTTCCAGGGTGGCAGCAACCAGCGTTTCGAGATTGCGTCGGCCAATTTCGGGGTTGGCGTATTTGGAGCCGATTACTTCGCCTTGTTCGGTCAGACGGATTTGTCCGCGGACCGTTCCGGGCGGCTGCGCCAGGATTGCCTCGTAACTCGGCCCGCCGCCGCGTCCGACGGTTCCCCCGCGCCCATGGAACATTCGCAGGCGTACCGGTGCGGCGCCGGCAGTATTCGCCGGAAGTGCATCAAACAGCTCGACGAGCGCAATTTCGGCCAGGTAAAGCTCCCAGTTGCTGGTGAAGATGCCGCCATCCTTGTTGCTGTCCGAGTAGCCGAGCATGATGTCCTGCTCCGACCCGCCACGCTGCACCAGCGCGCGGATACCGGGCACCGCATAGAAGTCGCGCATGATAGCGGCCGCGTTGCGCAGGTCCTCGATCGTTTCGAACAGCGGCACCACAATCAGCAACAGCGGTGTCCCGATCAACGTAGCAGCGAAGAACAGGACCCCGCGCCCAAGGCCAAACGTGAGGGCCGCCGCAACCAAGGCCGGGAAGGCCAGCAAGGTCAGCAGCCGCTGTTCCAGCA
>JAJAZK010000382.1 GCA_026785765.1 Rhodoferax sp.
CCCCAGCTCCTTTGGCCGGCGGCGGCGGCGCCAGCCGACAAGGCGGCGTCGAAGAGGCGCGCGGCGCTTGCCGGCTGGGTGGCCGGCGCGGCCGCCACATTGCGCTGGCGCCGCAGCAGCCGTTGCCCGTATTCGAGCCAGCGCAGTTCCTCGGGCCAGTTGCGTGTGACATGGCTGTCTGAGCCGATTGCCATGGGCACGGCGTTTTGCAGCCAGCCCTGCAGATTCGTCAGGCCATCACCCAGATTGCCTTCGGTGCTGGGGCAGATCACGATGCCCGCAGCGCTGCGCGCCACCGCCTCCATCTCCGCATCGGTGGCGTGGGTGGCGTGCACCAGTTGCCAGCGTGCATCCAGCGGCAGGTACTCGCACAGCCAGGCGATCGGGCGCACGCCGTGGACCAGCAGGCAGTCCTCGACTTCCTGGGTTTGTTCGGCGATATGCAAGTGGATTGGCACTGCGGCGGCGCCAACCAGATGCAGCAGTTGCTGGATCGACTCCAGACTGGCCGCACGTAAGGAGTGGATGGCGACACCGGCGTTGAGTAATGGCCGCTTTGCCGCCAGCGCGTCGCGGTAGTACCCATGCACCAGGGCCGGCGTGCTGGCGAAACGGCGCTGATCCGTGCGCAACGCCGGCTGCGTAAAACCCGCGCGCTCGTACAACACCGGCAGCAGTGTCATGCCCAGACCGGCCTCTTGTGCGGCGTCGGCCAGCGCCCAGCCCATGGTGGGCGGATCAGCGTAGCGCTGGCCGCTCTGGTCGTGGTGCAGGTAATGGAACTCGCAGACCTGGGTGTAGCCGCCGCGCAGCAACTCGACATACAGTTGCGCCGCCACGGCCTGCATCTGCTGCGGTGTGATGCGCAAGGCCACCTGGTACATGCGGTCGCGCCAGGACCAGAAGTCGTCGGCGTGCGAATCGCGCCGCTCCGACAGGCCGGCAAAGGCGCGCTGAAAGGCATGGCTGTGTGCGTTCACCAGACCTGGCAATACGGGGCCGTCCAGCCGCCTTGCATCGTCAGGTGGCGTACCGACGCCTTCTGTAATGGCCGACCAGCGACCGCTGGAGTCCACCACCAGTAGCACCGCATCGCGCCAGCCGCCACCGATCCAGGCCCGGCTGGCCCACAGCAGTTGTTCAAGCATCCGGCTTCCAGTCCAGCATGGTCTGCACCAGTTGGCGCAGTAGCGGCGCCAGCGCAGCCGCGCGCGTCGTGTCCACCGCATAGGGCGGCTCCTCGTGCATGTAGGTGCTCCAGCACATCTCCAGTTGCACCGCGTGAAGGCCGGCCTGCGGTCGTCCGAACGACCGCGTGATGTAGCCGCCCTTGAATCGGCCGTCCACCACCTGCGTGAACTGTGACTGGGCCTGAAGGACGGCCACCAAAGCCACGCGCAGACTTTCGGCACAACTGCTGGCACTTGCCGTGCCCAGATTCAGATCGGGCAACTTGCCTTCGAACAGCCACGGCAATTGCGAACGGATGCTGTGCCCGTCAAACAATATCGCGTGGCCGTGCCGTTTCTGCAGTCGGTCCATCTCCGCGCGCAGCGCTGCATGGTAGGGTTGCCAATAACTGGCCAGCCTTGCCTCGATGGCGTCGGCGTCGGGCGCCTTGCCGTCGCGATAGATCGGATCGCCGGAGAAAAAACGCGTCGGGCACAACTCAGTGTTGTTGCTGCCGGCGTACATCGGCGTGTTCTGGGGCGGGCGGTTCAGGTCGATCACAAAACGCGAATAACGCGGCACGATCAGGCCAGCCCCCAGCGAGCGCACAAAGGTATATAGCTGGTCCAGATGCCAGTCGGTGTCTTCCACGTTCAGTGCCCGCGGCACATAGGCCCCGCGCAATTCCAGCGGGATTTGCGTGCCCACGTGGGGAAGGCTGACCAGCAGCGGGCTGCTGCCCGGGTACAGATCGAAGATATCGGAGTTCACTGCACACTCTTGCCTGGTGGCTGCGGTTGCCCGCGTTCCTCGCCCCCGAAGACCACGCGCCGACACGGGTTGTGGCCAAACCAGTAGGCGAGTTCGTTCGGGTGCTCCAGGTCCCAGACCACGAAGTCGGCGCGCTGCCCCGGCGCCAATGTGCCGCGCTCAAGCAGGCCAAGGGCACGGGCGGCGTGCTGGGTGACACCCCGAACCGCTTCTTCCGGGGTCATGCGAAACAATGTGCAGGCCATGTTGATCATCAGTTGCAGCGACAGGCCCGGTGACGAGCCAGGGTTGTGGTCGGTCGCGAGTGCAATTGGTACGCCGTGTTCGCGCAACTGGGCAATCGGCGGCAACTTGGTTTCCCGCAGAAAGTAGTAGGCACCGGGCAGCAGCACAGCGCCCGTACCCGCGTCGCGCATGGCGGCAATGCCTTGCGCATTCAGGTGTTCCAGGTGGTCGCACGACAGGGCCTCGAACCCGGCGGCCAGCGCCGCCCCGCCCTGATCGCTGAGTTGTTCGGCATGCAGCTTTACCGGCAGTCCCAAACTTCGTGCGGTCTCGAAAACGCGCCGGGTCTGTGCGGGCGAAAATCCGATGTTCTCGCAAAACGCGTCGACCGCGTCCACCAGGCCCGCTGCCTGCAACTGCGGCATCCATTCACACACGGCGGTGATGTAGTCATCCGGGCGCCCATGAAACTCTGGCGGCAATGCATGGGCGCCGAGGTAGCTGGTGCGCACCGTCAGCGGCAGTTCAGCCGCCAGTCGGCGCGCAACGCCCAGGCAGCGCCCCTCGTCGTGCAGGCTCAGGCCGTAACCGGATTTGATCTCCACGGTGGTGTCCCCCTCGGCCATCAGCACCAGCGCGCGGCGGCGCGCGGCAGCAAACAGGGACTCATCGCTGGCCGCGCGGGTGGCCGCCACGGTGGAGCGTATTCCACCGCCCGCGCGCGCGATTTCTTCATAACTTGCGCCCTGCAGCCGCAACTCGAATTCACGTGCCCGCTGACCGCCATATACAAGATGGGTGTGGCAATCGACGATACCCGGGGTGACCAGTGCGCGACCCAGGTCGTGGTCACGATCAACGACTTGAAGAAGGTCGCGCGGCAAGTCTGTCTGCGGTCCTGCCCACGCAATCGTCGCGCCGTCGGTGAGCACAGCACCGTGCTCGACCCAACCCCAGGGTTCTGCGCCGCACAGGGTCGCCAGACGGGCATTGCGCCATAAGGTCAGTGCCCTCATGTCATGCACCCCCGGGTCGAAAACCCAGCCACCAGGCCTTTGCTTCTGCAACGTGGCTGGCCGGCTGGAAAGTCCAGGCCTCGGTGTCGGCCTCCTGCGCCCATAACAAGGTATGTGCTGGCAAGTCGGCACTTGCGCGCGCAGTGTTCCAGCGCCCAGGCACTGCCGTATACAGGGCACGCAGGGCAAAGCGGTCCTGCCAGGGTTGGTGCGCCAGGACCTGCTGCATGCAACCCGTCCCGCCGCGCGCCATCAGGTTGAGGTCCTGGGTGGCGCCGTCCAGCAGGCGGCACCCGGGCGCTGCTGCGCCATCAAACTGCAACGGTGCATCGGACTGGCGCAACAGGCGTTCGCCATCGGCAAACCGCAGCGCCACACCGACACCGCGCAACACGGCAAACCAGCGCTGCACGCCGGGGAATGCCGAGAATGGCCCGTCGGCCTCGATGTCCGCGCGGCTGATGCGCAATTGCCAGTCGTTTGCGTCCGGCCAGGCCAGCAATTCGCGGGTTTGACCACCACCGTTTCTCCACGGCTGTGGCGCCACGTCGGCAGCTATGACAATCTGGTGCTTCACTGGAGTACCTCCGCCCTACGGGCTGCGGTGCGACCTAGTCTGGGGCCGCCCGGGGCGGCGCTCACTCGAGTACCTTCGTGCTGCGCACTGCGGTGCAGAGCGCCTTCGGGCGGCCGGGCGGCGCTCACTCGAGTACCTCCGCCCTACGGGCTGCGGTGCGAGCTAGTCTGGGGCGGCCCGGCGTGGCGCTCACTGCAGTAC
>JAJAZK010000383.1 GCA_026785765.1 Rhodoferax sp.
GGTTTGAGGCGGCTCGGGTTGGTTTGGGCATCCTGGCACCGGCGGCATGGCGCGCAGCGTGAAGAATACCGGATGCGGCGCGCGGCCACGCGGCTCACTACAATTTCTGGCCATGTCTGACCGCACCCTGCACCCCCGCCGCATAGTGCCCATTGGTGCGGCCAATATGGACATCGCCGGGTCTACCGACCAGGCGATCGCGCCGGGGGATTCCATCCCCGGGCGCATCCGCTGCTCGGCCGGTGGCGTGGCGCGCAACGTGGCGGAAAACCTGGCCCGGCTCGGCGTCGATGTAGGCCTGCTGAGCGCCGTCGGCGACGACATTTTCGGGCGCGAGTTGCTGGCCAGCGCAGCGGCCGCCGGAGTGGATGTGGCTGGCTGCTGGGTGCTGCCGGGCGCTGCCACTTCCAGCTACCTGTCCATCCACGGTCGCGACGGCGATATGGTGATGGCGCTCAACGACATGGCTATCCTGGAGTGCGTCACGCCCGCGTTGCTGGCGGACCGGCTGGGTCTGCTGCGCCAGGCAGACGCCCTGTTGCTGGATTGCAACCTGAGCGCGGTTGCGCTGGAGTGGCTGTTTGGACATGCGGCTGCGGTGCCGGTTTTTGTGGACTCGGTGTCCGCCTTCAAGTGCCGCCGCATCCTGCCCTGGCTGCCTCGCATTCATACACTGAAGGCGAACCGCCTCGAAGCCGAGGCTTTGTGGGGTCATCCGCTGGGCGACGCCGACGCCGTCCTGGGGGCGGCCGACTGGCTGCATGCGCAAGGTGTACAGCAGGTGGTGTTGAGCCTGGGTGCCGATGGGGTTTTCTGGAGTGCCGGCGCGGGTGACCATGGTCAGCAGCCGCCATGGCCGATCGAGATGGTGAATGCGACCGGCGCTGGCGACGCCTTGCTGGCTGGCCTGCTGCAGCAATGGCTGCGGCAAGTGCCACTGCGCCGGGCCGTGCGCTTCGCCAGCGCCTGTGCGGCGCTGACACTCTCGGTACAGTCGGCCAATCACCCAGGGCTGTCGGTGGCTTCGGTGCAGCGTTTGCTGGACCAGGCAGACGCTGAAACACAATAGTTCATGCTTCAGTTGCACCATCCATTGCTTGACGTTCACCCCGAAGTCGCAACTGCGCTGGCCGAGCGGCAGGCGGTGGTGGCGCTGGAGTCGACCATCATCTCGCACGGCATGCCGTACCCGCAAAATGTGGCAACCGCCCTGCAGGTCGAGGCCGAAGTGCGCGCCCATGGTGCGGTGCCCGCGACCGTGGCAATCGTTGATGGCCGGCTGCGCGTGGGCTTGTCGACCGCCGACATTGAGCGGCTCGGTCAGCAGGGGGCGGAGGTGCCAAAAGTCAGTCGACGCGACATTCCCTTTATCGTGGCGGCCGGGCATAGCGGCGCGACGACGGTGGCGGCAACCATGCTGATCGCCGCATTGGCGGGAATTCGGGTATTTGCCACCGGCGGCATTGGCGGCGTGCACCGGGGCGCAGCGCAGAGCTTTGATGTCTCGGCCGACCTGCAGGAGTTGGCCCAAACGCCGGTGGCGGTGGTCTGTGCTGGCGCCAAATCCATACTCGATCTGCGCCTGACGCTGGAGTATCTGGAAACCCATGGCGTACCGGTGGTGGGCTACCGTACCGACTGGTTGCCGGCGTTTTTCACGGCGGACAGCGAATTCCCGGTCGACTACCGGCTCGACACTGCGGCCGGGATTGCGCGCGCCATGCACACTCAGTGGGCGCTGGGCATGCGCGCGGGCATGGTGGTGGCCAATCCGGTCCCCGCCGCCCACGCGCTGCCGCGCGAACGGGTCGACGCCGCCATCGCTACGGCCCTGTACGAGGCCGATCAACAAGGCATTGGCGGCAAGGCGGCGACGCCGTTCCTGCTGGCACGCGTAAACGCACTGACCGGCGGCGACAGCCTGCTGACGAATATAGCGCTGGTGCTCAACAACGCACGCCTGGCCAGCGCGGTGGCGCTGCAGTTCCAGTTGATCGCTGGGTAGGATGGCGGCAAATAAAAAGGGGTGGCCCTGTAGTCTGCGACCCCAACTCACGCGTTATCGGGAAACCCCGCATTGCGCGCGGGCCCCTAATCACCCTAAGCTCTGGTTCTGTTTTTGGTCCATTAACTTTGAAAGCCCAAACCATGCAATTCAAGCCCCAACTCGCACTGCTGACCATCGCGCTGGCCGCGACTATGTCGGCCCATGCGGCCGAACCCGCCATCGTCTACGACATGGGCGGCAAGTTTGACAAGTCGTTCAACGAAGCCGCTTTCAACGGCATGGAGCGCTGGAAGAAGGAGACCGGCAAGAACTACCTGGAGTTCGAGGTCTCCAACGAATCGCAGCGTGAGCAGGCGATCCGCCGCATGGCGGAAAAAGGCGCCAGCCCCATCATCGCCATGAGTTTCAGCCAGGCCTCGGCTATCGAAAAAGTGGCCAAGGAGTTCCCCAAGCTTCAGTTCGCGATCATCGACATGGTGGTGAATCTGCCCAACGTGCAATCGGTCGTGTTCAAGGAGCAGGAGGGCAGTTTCCTGGTTGGCATGATGGCCGCCATGGCCAGCAAAACCGGTAAGGTGGGTTTTGTAGGCGGCATGGACATTCCGCTGATCCGCAAGTTCCAGTGTGGTTATGAGCAGGGAGCCAAGTTTGCCAACGCCAAAGTGGAGACCTTCGGCAACATGACCGGCACCAC
>JAJAZK010000384.1 GCA_026785765.1 Rhodoferax sp.
ACACCAACGTGGCAACCTGTCCGGGCGCACGTCGCGCCGCCGCCACTGCGTCGCGCGCCGCGGACGCTACCTCCGCGGCCGATTGCACGGTACGTACCCAGTCCGACATGGGGCGGGCGACGCCCTCGATGTCCGAGGTCAGTGGCGCATCCAGCACCAGATGCGGCAGCGCGTGTTCGCCGACGATGTTGACGATGCCGGAATGGGCCTTGCGTGCGTTGTGCAGGTTGGCCAGGCCGTTGCCCAGCCCGGGCCCCAGATGCAGCAGCGTGGACGCCGGTTTGCGCGCCATCCGGTAGTAGGCATCGGCTGCGCCGGTGACCACACCTTCGAACAGGCCCAGTACACAACGCATGCCGTCGATGCGGTCCAGCGCGGCGACGAAATGCATCTCGGACGTGCCTGGATTGGTAAAACAGGTGTCCACACCCTGCGCCAGCAGGGTGCGCACCAGGCTTTCAGCGCCGTTCACGGGGCGCTCACCGCTGCCACCCGCGGCGTGGTTGCCAGCAGCATGGTGCGCTCCAGGCCATCTTCACGGACCTGCGCGATGGCCGCGTAGTCGGGCAGCGCGATGATGCGCAAAAACACGGCCCGCGACGGGTATTCGACCAGGGCAACGGCGTCCCAGGACTGGTCGCCCACCAGCACTTCGGCGCCACGCCCTAGGTAGATAAATCGTCCACCGTGGCGCTCCAGCAGCGCCTGGAACGCCTCCGAGTACCTGCCATAAGCGCGCGCGCCACCTCCGGGCTTGAACTTGAGCAGATTGAGCATGACGACCGGACCACTGTCGGGGCTGGCTGCGAGCGCTGCAAGCGCCTGCGCGTTGGGAGAATTGGTCGACATAGTGCGGCCGCTTTCCAGAGATTTATGGAGGCCTACTGTAGCCCCTTGGTGACCCTTCCTGCCGTCAGGGCTTGGCCGCGCGCCTGCAGTGGACGGGATGCGGGGATACCAAAGCTGACACTGCGCAGTGCGCCATCAGACGCGAATGGCGGCTGGTAGTCGTGGCGAGCCTGCAGGCCGACATGCAGGCGGTGCTGCGCGTCCCCCGTCATGCGCGAGGCATTGGCGGCCGCAGGCGCCACGCCGGGCAGCGGCCGTGCGGACGATGCCCAAGTCCTGATCGCCCGGGCACGCACCGGGCAAAGGCCGTCTGCTGGCCGGACATGGCGCTGCTGCTGCTCGGTCTGCGCGGTGTGCAGGCCACCGCCCCCGGCCGGGTGATGCTGTCGCACGCGCGCACGGTGCTGCAACAGGTTGAGCTGCTGCGCTCAGAAATCGGCCGTGTTGCCAGCGGCAAATCACGCAGGTCCGCCTGCTGGGCAACTCAGCCGCGGTCAGGGATTGATGTTCGTGGTGCCGTCGCGCCAGGCGGTCTTGAGTTTTAGCACCACTTGGAAGATTTTCGCGAAAGCGTTGCGCACTTCCTGGAAAAGCGCGCGCGGATTTCACCGCGGGCTAGCGCCCGGTCTTGCGGGTGCTCGCGCCTGCCTGCCGCGCGGAACGCGGCGATTTCCTGAGCCTGTCGACTGCGCAAAGGAATCGCAGAGACCAACCACTGACTGGAACGAAAGCCTTCAAGCGGCGGCCAAAGACCTCTTTCTGGATGCAAGCAGACCGGCCAGGCCGAGGCCCACAAGCAGAACTGTGCCGGGTTCGGGAACGACCTGGCCGTTCGACCCACCCGTCGTGCCGCCCGACCCAACATTTACGCCTTGGTCGTAGCCACCACTAGCGTTGTTGCATCCGGTTATAGAGATCTTGTCCTGGATCAACGTCACTTGTGTCTCGGCCGACAAGAGCCTGCCGCAAGCAATGGTCAGATTGCCGTCACTACTGATCAGGTCATTCGCCAGGACATTTCCGGCGAAGGTCAGGCCGTTGAGCGTCGCAGCCGAGCCGACAGTCCAATAAATCCCGACATTTGCGCCGTCACCTACATTCTGCACTCTAACGTTCGAGGTAGTCGAGGTAACCAGCGTGCTCGAAAACCGAAAGCGCCACAAGGCGCTGTTACTGCCACTCCCGTCGAGAAAAAGACTCCCGCTCAGGTTCGCGATTGTCGCGGCGCCAACGTCATACGTGCCGGGAGCGATGACGCCGCCGTGGTTGCTCTGCCACGCATCCAGGTCACCTCCGGGAATAAGGGTACCAAAGCCCGCGTTGACCGCAAGGATGGCGGCGTCGAGCTGAACCTGGGCGTTCTGCGCAATTGCGGTATTCGCCTGCAGCGATCCGGATGTGAAAATGTATCCCGCGCCGACCGAGGCATTTGGGGCGGACCCCAGATTTCCGCCAATGGTACTCACAGGTACGTTGGTTACGCCCGCGGCGCCCAGGACCGCAAA
The DNA here is from genome assembly GCA_026785765.1 of Rhodoferax sp. Lineage (GTDB taxonomy): Bacteria > Pseudomonadota > Gammaproteobacteria > Burkholderiales > Burkholderiaceae_C > CAISIP01. The sequence goes on from JAJAZK010000384.1 coordinate 2,355, forward strand.
GCTTGCCAGATCCGAACCCAGGATTGGCGCGGCCGATGCCGGCGAGATGCCGTAGGCAACCGCCATGACTAACGGGAATACCAGTTTCGTTGTCGTAGACAAAGCGCTCATTTGGCTTCTCCTGATTATTGACAGACTTGGCCCAAAATTGCTTGCAAGACGCTGTGTGCAGTGAATCGCTTGACAAGTTATGGCAAGTGCCTTCTTGGCGACAACCAAAGGCAGGCATAAACCATGCCTTGAGCGGTTTTCCTTTGTGAATTATGTGCCTGTCATGCGATCACGGCAAATCACGCAGACGACGTGTAAAGTAATCCGGTAGAAGGTCGGCGTTTTCGCCAGAGAACTTCAGTACCAGGGACGTCCCAGGTTTCCATTGAATGACACCTGCCGGTCTGGGGTGGCGAACGACACGGCCGCTACTGCATTACAGGTCCAAGCGACGGAGCTATGAGGGCCCCATGACAACGCTGCAGATCAAGGTCTCCTACCACGCCGGCCTGGCGCAAGACGCCGATGCGCGCCGCATCCAGCCCCAGCTCGGCCAGCACCGCATCACCGGGCTCTGCCCGCGTCAGGCGCAGCCCCGCCCCACTGCCCGGGCTACCGGGCCGAGATCACGCCGCCTGCTGAAAAGCTCCGCGCGCCGGCGCCCGGGGCGGTGCCCGGGCCTCCAGCCCTTGGTGCGTGAGGATCCGCTCTATCACTGGTGCCTCCATGATGGCGGCGATGATCTTGAGCTCGCCGCCGCAGTTCGGTCAGTGCTCCATGTCGATCTCAAAGCGAAGCTTCAGCGAAGACTAACTTGTACTCAAGTTATGTCGCAGCTAAACACGCGCTTGAGCGAGTTGGAGCACCACTTGCCCGGCGCTGTTGACTTGCACGCGCTCGTTGGTCAGCGCCGGGAGCGTGATGGTTACCCACATATTCACTTGATCGTGGCTGGCAACGGAGAAACGATGAAACCGGTGCTGGCGGAACACGCTGCCACGCTGCGGCGCTGCGGGTCAAGCGTGACGGTGGTGAAAAGAGTGCGCAGGGCGTGGCATACAAGGCGGGATGCGTGAAGCTTCAGGATGATTTTTGAGCGGCTCTGGGGGTGCCTTGTGGGATGTCCAGGAAATCAGAAACACCGCGGCCCAGGCGGACCAGGGCTGCACACCTGATTGCGAAAGAGAAGCTGCTGAATGCCGGCGCAGAAGATGTCAGCGCCAAAATGCTTGATGTGGAGTCCATGTTGCGACTTTTGGTCAGCACGGAAGAGTTGAATCGACGCACCAGAGCCTTGAATGTCAAGCGCGAGGAGGCGGCAGCAACTGAAGCCATTCATGTTGCCCGGGCGGAGGCGCACGTCAGCGAATATGCATCGGGGCCATTGAAAAAGAGGCTTGCCTTCTTCGCGCTGTCCAAGTGTGCGCGGG
>JAJAZK010000385.1 GCA_026785765.1 Rhodoferax sp.
AAACGTCGAGCAAGTCTCCCAGGATTTGCGCTCGCTGGATGGTCTCACCCAGGACGTGATCGGCAAGTTGGCCGACAACGGTATCCACTCCCGCGACGACCTGGCCGACCTGGCCGTGGACGAACTCACAGAAATCACCGGCCAGTCCGAGGACGAAGCCAAGACCCTGATCATGAAGGCGCGCGAGCATTGGTTTACCAATGAAGCCGCCTCTCACGAGTAATGGTCATGAAAGGTAACACAACAAATGTCCATCACGACCGTCGCCGAGTTTGCCAACGAACTCAAGAAATCAACCGCCACGCTGCTTGAGCAACTCAAGGCAGCGGGTGTCGCCAAGTCCTCAGCGGCCGACCCCCTGACGGACGCAGACAAGCACAGCTTGCTCAACTACTTGCACGCCAGCCATGGCACGGCATCTGCCGAACGCAAGAAGATCACCCTCGTCAAGAAGTCCACAACCGAAATCAAGCAGGCCGACTCGTCTGGAAAGGCGCGCACGATCCAGGTTGAGGTACGCAAGAAGCGTACGTTTGTGCGGCGCGAGGATGGGGTCGAAGGTTTGGCTGAGCCGGTGGCGGACGAGGTCGCGCTACCGACCATTGAGCACGCTGAATTGTTACGGCGCGAGGAAGAAGCTCGCCGCCAGGCCGAATTGATCCGGCGCCAGGAGGAAGAGCTGGCACACAAGCGCCAGGAGCGCCAGGAACACGAGGCGCGTGCCCGTGCCCTGGCCGAGGCGGCGGCGTCTGCTGCCCAGTCCAGGGCCTTGGCCGAAGTCACCGACAACACCCCCGACGACCGTGAGTCGGAGGAGGGGGCGGTGCAAGCGTTGGCCAAGACCCATGCTGCCGCAAAGGAAAAAATCGCACTTGAGTCCAAGGCCCGCGCAGACGAGGAAGCGGCGCGCGCTGCCGACCTGGGTGCACGCCGGCGTAAGGCCGAAGCCGAGGCCGCCGCCATCCGCACAATGATGGCGACACCCAAGAAGGTGTTGGTCGCGAAAAAACCGGAAGAGGTCAAGGCGGTTGCCAAGGCAGGCACGACGGAGGACGGCAAAAGCGGCGTCAAGGGGACCCTGCACAAACCGGCCGCAGGTAGTGTCGTCAACAAGGCCCGCCCAGGCAGTACCAGTCCGTCAGGACCAGGAGCCGGCACGGGCAAAGAGGTCAAATCGGCCAAGTTGTCGAGTAGCTGGGCTGGGGACCCCGCCAAGAAAAAGGCCATCCCGACCCGTGGTGATACGGGTGCCGGTGCCGGGCGCAGCAACTGGCGCGGTGGACCGCGCGGACGGCGTGGCAACGACCGTGACCGCGATGACCATGCGCCGGCCGCGGCGGTTGAGATGCGGGTATTCGAAGTGCATGTACCGGAGACCATTACGGTGGCTGAACTGGCGCACAAGATGGCGGTGAAGGCATCGGAGGTGATCAAGCACCTGATGAAACTTGGCCAGATGGTGACCATCAACCAGCCTCTGGACCAGGACACCGCGATGATCGTGGTGGAAGAAATGGGCCACAAGGCCATCGTGGCAGCGCTCGATGATCCAGAGGCGTTCCCCGTTGACGAAGCTGCGCAGCAGGAGTCGGAGTCGCTGCCACGCGCGCCTGTTGTCACCGTCATGGGCCACGTCGACCACGGCAAGACCTCGTTACTCGACTACATCCGGCGCGCCAAGGTGGCTGCGGGCGAGGCCGGCGGCATCACCCAGCATATTGGTGCCTACCACGTGGAGACGCCACGTGGCATGGTGTCATTCCTGGATACGCCTGGCCACGAAGCGTTTACCGCGATGCGGGCGCGCGGTGCCAAGGCCACGGATATCGTGATTCTGGTGGTCGCGGCAGACGATGGCGTGATGCCGCAGACGCGCGAGGCCATCAAACACGCCAAGGCCGCGGGTGTGCCGCTGGTGGTGGCGATCAACAAGATCGACAAGCCGGATGCCAACCCGGAGCGGGTGAAGAACGAGCTGGTTGTCGAGGAGGTGATCCCCGAGGAGTTTGGCGGGAGTTCGCCGTTTGTGTCGGTGTCGGCCAAAACTGGCGAGGGCATTGATGCCTTGCTCGAACAGGTGCTGCTGCAGGCAGAGGTGCTGGAACTGCGCGCACCAGTGAACGCAATGGCCAAGGGACTGGTAATCGAGGCGCAACTCGATAAGGGCCGCGGACCGGTGGCGACGGTGCTGGTGCAGTCGGGGACCTTGAAGACCGGTGACATCGTGCTGGCTGGCTCTACCTATGGCCGTGTACGCGCCATGCTGGATGAAAACGGCAAGTCCATCAAGACGGCCGGACCCTCCATCCCGGTGGAGATCCAGGGTCTGACCGAAGTCCCGCAAGCCGGCGACGAGTTCATGGTGCTGGTCGACGAGCGCCGGGCGCGCGAGATTGCCACTTACCGCGCTGGCAAGTTCCGCAACACCAAACTGGCGCGCCAGCAGGCTGCCAAGCTGGAGAACATGTTCTCGGACATCTCTGCAGGCGAGGTCAAGTTGGTGCCTATCATCGTCAAAGCCGATGTGCAGGGTTCCCAGGAAGCCTTGGGGCAAAGCCTTCTCAAGCTGTCCACCGACGAGGTCAAGGTTCAACTGGTGTATGCCGCAGTCGGCGGCATCAGCGAGTCGGACGTCAACCTGGCGATTGCGTCCAAAGCCGTAATCATCGGATTCAACACCCGGGCCGATGCTGGCGCACGCAAGCTGGCCGAGAACAACGGCGTCGACATTCGCTACTACAACATCATTTACGACGCGGTGGACGAACTGAAGGCTGCCATGTCGGGCATGTTGACGCCCGACAAGCGCGAAGAGATTCTGGGTACAGCCGAGATTCGCCAGGTGTTCAAGGTCAGCAAGATCGGCTCCATTGCCGGCTGCATGGTCACCAGCGGTCTGGTCAGGCGGTCGGCGCGCCTGCGGCTGCTGCGCGACAACGTGGTCATATTCACTGGCGAACTCGAGTCGCTCAAGCGCTTCAAGGACGATGTGCGCGAGGTCAAGGAGAGTTTTGAGTGCGGTTTGAACATCAAGAACTACAACGATATCCAGGAGAACGATGTGCTGGAGTTCTTCGAAATCAGGGAAGTCGCCCGCACCCTGTAGTAGCGCCACGATATCGGGCCCCGCCGTTGTTGGACTGCCTTGCCTTACCTTTGGGTACTGTCTGCGGCAGTCCGCCTGGGCTGCATCCCGATCTCGTGCCGCGGCGCAAATAGTACCTATGCCTGCCCGAAAATCCGCAACTCCCAACCGTGCCTTCAAGGTAGCCGATCAGATCCAGCGTGATCTGACGGAGTTGATTGCGCGCGAGTTGAAAGACCCGCGTGTTGGCATGGTAACGATCCAGTCGGTGGAGGTTACGCCCGATTACGCACATGCGAAGGTGTTTTTCAGCCTGCTCCAGGGCGATGCAGCGCAGACGCAGGAGGGCTTGAACCAGGCGGCAGGGTTTTTGCGGGCGGGCCTGTTCAAGCGGCTGCATATTCATACGGTACCGACACTGCATTTCCAGTTTGACCAGACCACCGAGCGGGCCGCCGACATGAACGCACTGATCGCGCAGGCGGTGGCCTCGCGTTCCAGGAACGAGGACTGAACGCACCCGGCCGGCTTTCCACTCTTGTGATTGGCAACTGGCTGACAGGCCGACACATGGGTACAGCTTTGCAATCAGACAGGACAGTTTCCAGGGTGGTACGGCGAGCGCTGCATGGCGTCTTGCTGCTTGACAAGCCGCTTGGCCTGTCGAGCAACGATGCGTTGCAAAAGGCCAAATGGTTGTTGCGCGCAGAGAAAGCTGGTCACACAGGCACGCTGGATCCGTTGGCTACTGGTGTGTTGCCGCTGTGTTTTGGTGCTGCTACCAAGTTCAGTCAGTTGCACCTGGACGCAGACAAGACCTACGAAGCCGTGGCTCGGCTGGGTGTGGTGACCAGCACCGCAGATGCCGAGGGCAGCGTCGTGCGGCAACGTGCGGTGCAGGTGACAAACTCCGACGTGGCGCGTGTCGCGGACATGTTTCGCGGAGTGATCTCGCAGGTTCCGCCGATGTACAGCGCGCTCAAGAGAGATGGCAAGGCCTTGTACGAGTATGCGCGCGCTGGTCTGGACGTGGAGCGGGAAGCGCGCACGGTCAGCATCCGCAGCCTGGAGTTGTCGCTGCAGTTGGAGGCGCAGGCCGGGCCCGACCTGCAACTGCGGGTGTGTTGCAGCAAGGGCACCTACATCCGCACCCTGGCCGAGGATATCGGGGAGGCGCTGGGTTGCGGGGCACACCTGGTGGCGTTGCGCCGGGTCGCTACGGGCGACTTCACGATCGGCCAGTGTGTGACCTTGGCGGCACTGGAGCACATGGCCGAGCCGCAACGCGTGCAGCGACTGATGCCAGTGGCGGCATTGCTCAGTGGACACAGCCGCGTCACGCTGAGCGCCGAAGATGCCGGGCGCTTCCTCAGTGGCATGCGTCGGCGCGGGGCATGGCCGGATGCAGAGCAGGTGGCGGTTTATGCAACCGAGCCGGAGGCGCTGCTGGGAACGGCGCACGTGCGCGGTGGAGAGTTGATTCCCGGGCGTTTGTTGAGCCCGATCGAGATAAGCCAGGTGCTGGCAGCGGCGTCGAACGCGGCTGCGACCTGATGAAGGATTACCGAAAGAGAACCATGAGCTACAAACAAATTCGCAACATCGCCATCATCGCCCACGTGGACCATGGCAAGACCACACTGGTGGACATGCTGCTGCGCCAGAGCGGTACCTTCCGTGCCAATGAAAAGGTGACGGAGCGAGTGATGGACAGCAACGACCTGGAGCGCGAGCGTGGCATCACCATCCTGGCCAAGAACTGTGCGGTCGACTGGAAAGAGACGCACATCAATATTGTCGACACGCCGGGCCACGCGGACTTTGGTGGTGAAGTGGAGCGAGCCCTGTCCATGGTGGACGGTGTGATGCTGCTGATTGACGCAGTGGAGGGTCCGATGCCGCAGACCCGCTTCGTGACCAAGAAGGCGCTGGCATTGGGACTCAAGCCAATCGTGGTGGTGAACAAGGTGGACCGCCCTGGCTCGCGACCCGACTATGTCATCAATGCCGCGTTCGATCTGTTCGACAAGCTTGGCGCCACCGAGGAGCAACTTGACTTTCCCGTGGTCTATGCCTCGGGCCTGAACGGCTGGGCCTCGATGGAGGAGGGCGCTGCCGGCGAGCAATGGGGCACCGATCTGGCGCCGCTGTTCGACACGGTGCTAACCCATGTGCCCGCCAACAAGGGCGACCCGGCGGCGCCGCTGCAACTGCAGATCAGCTCGCTCGACTATTCAACCTATGTGGGGCGCATCGGCGTTGGCCGCATCAGCCAGGGCACGATCAAGACCAATCAGGAGGTGCTGGTGATGGAAGGCCCCGATGGCAAATCGGGCAAAGCCAAGGTGCAGCAGATCCTCAAGTTCGAAGGTCTGGAGCGCGTTGCAGCTTCGGAGGCTGGACCGGGCGACATCGTGCTGGTCAGCGGCATCGAGCAAGTGGGCATTGGTGTCACTTTGACCGACCCGGTAAGCCCGGCGCCGCTGCCGATGCTGAAGATTGACGAACCCACGCTGACCATGAATTTTTGCGTCAACAACTCGCCGCTGGCGGGACGGGAAGGAAAATTCGTTACCAGCCGACAGTTGCGCGACCGGCTGGACCGTGAACTGCAGGCGAATGTGGCGCTGCGGGTCGTGGACACGGACGAGGAAGGCATCTACGAGGTCTCCGGACGCGGCGAGTTGCATTTGACCATCCTGTTGGAGAACATGCGCCGCGAAGGTTACGAGCTCGCGGTATCCAAGCCACGGGTGGTGTTCAAATTGGTGGACGGCGAGAAACACGAGCCGATTGAAATGCTGACGGTGGACATCGAAGAAGGCCACCAAGGCGGTGTCATGCAGGCGCTGGGCCTGCGCAAGGGCGACCTGCTCAACATGGAGCCCGACGGCCGCGGCCGCGTGCGCCTCGAATACCGGATTCCGGCACGGGGACTGATAGGGTTCCAGAACGAGTTTCTGAACCTTACCCGCGGCACCGGCCTGGCCAGCAACATCTTCGACGGCTACGAAGCCTATCGTGGTGACATCGAGAGCCGCAAGAGTGGCGTGTTGATCAGTATGGACGACGGCGAAATCGTCACCTACGCGCTGGGCAAGCTCGATGACCGTGGCCGCATGTTCGTCAAAGCCGGAGATCCGGTATATGAGGGCATGATCGTTGGCATCCACAGCCGCGACAACGACCTGGTAGTGAACGCGGTGCGCATGAAGCAACTCACCAACTTTCGCGTATCTGGCAAGGAAGATGCTATCAAGATCACGCCACCGATCCAACTCACGCTGGAGTACGCAGTGGAGTTCATCGAAGACGATGAGCTGGTCGAGATCACGCCGAAAAGTATCCGGTTGCGCAAGCGGTACCTGAAAGAGCATGAGCGCAAGAAGGCGAATCGCGAGGCGCTTTGATTGCGGTTGGCCCGCTGAAGACCTTCGAGCATCATTGCGCCAGGGCTAGCGCACCGGGCGTCCGCGCCGCGCCCGCCAACCGGCACGGCAATCTGCAGGCAACGCGCGACCCAAATCAGCGCTGCCGCGTCTTCATCACCCGTTCCACCTCGCGCTTGCCCTCGCGGTCCTTGATGGTGTCGCGTTTGTCGTGTTCGGCCTTACCTTTGGCCAGGGCTATTTCGCATTTCACCTTGCCGGCTTTCGAGTGCAGATTGAGCGACACCAAGGTGTAGCCCTTTTGCTCGACCTTTGCCGTAAGCCGCTTGATCTCTTCCTTGTGCATCAGCAGCTTGCGCGTGCGCACCTTGTCGGGCGTGACATGGGTGGAGGCAGTGCCCAGCGGGTTGATTTGGCAGCCAATGACGAACAACTCGCCGTTGCGGATTACCACGTAGCCATCGGTGAGCTGCACCTTGCCTTCGCGCAGCGACTTGACCTCCCAGCCTTCGAGCACCATACCGGCCTCGAAGCGCTCCTCGAAGAAATAGTTGTAGGCAGCCTTCTTGTTGTCTGCGATGCGGGTCGGTTTCTGGGCGGGGGAATCGGGTTTCTTGGCCATGGATGGAATGTGGGGCAGTAAGGCACGCGAACAAGGCTTGTCTACAATCCTGCGCAGTCCTGCATTCTATGAAAACGGTCAACAAGTCTGTCCTGATCTGGTACAGCCCCGAGGAAATGTACGCGTTGGTGACGGATGTCCCCTCCTATCCACAGTTTCTTCCGTGGTGCGACCATGCGGCGGTGGTTCTGCAGGACGCTGACGGCATGACGGCCGAGATTGGTATTGCCTTTGGCGGCGTGCGCCAGACTTTTACCACGCAAAACCGGCATGTGGCCGCGCGTGAGGTGGCCATGCAATTGGTGGATGGGCCGTTCTCCCGACTTGACGGGAGTTGGCGTTTTTTACCCTTGGGCGACGGAACCCAGCGTGCGTGCCGCGTCGAGTTGCTTCTGCACTACGGATTCGACAACCCGACCCTGGGCCGGCTGGTGGGCCCGGTCTTCGACCGTATCGCGGGCAGTCTGGTGGACGCGTTCGTCAAGCGAGCCGAACAGGTGTACGCTTGAGCCACGGCGACGCTGAGACAGGGTTGTTGCGGCTGACTGTGGTGTACAGCCCGGCGGCGCGAGTAGTGTGCGAGGTGCAACTGCGTCTGCCAGCAGGTAGCAGCGTGGCACAAGCAGTTGCAGCGAGCAATTTGCCAAACCAGCATGTTGAACTCAGTTTGGGCGCGTATGGGGTGGGGGTCTGGGGTCGCAAGGCCAGTGCCGATCAGATCCTGCGCGACAACGACCGTGTAGAGTTGTACCGGCCATTGCGGGTAGACCCGAAGGTCGCCCGGCGCACCCGCTTCGTGAAACAGGGCGCGCGCAGCGCCGGTTTGTTTGCGCGCCGTCGGCCAGGGGCGAAGCCTGGCTACTGACGACGTGGCGGCGCTAGGATTACCGGCACTCGGAAGCAATGATTGCCTGGGCGCGTTTGACTTCGGCGGCGCGCCCGGCATCGTCCAGGATTTCCCGCTCGCCTTTGGCATTGGTGTTCGATACCCGCACACCTGAATCCATCAGCGCCTTTGCAGAGCGTCCGCGTTCGCAGTTGTCGGCCTTGATCTTTGCAAGGCGTTGCAGCTCCGCCTTCTCTTTTGCAGCCGCTGCAGCATCGGCCTGTTTTTTGCGCTCTGTCAGGTCTTTGTCCTCGGCACTGAGTTTGGGTACCGGTATCTCCGACTCTGCGGCTGCCGATGCCGCCTTGGCAGGTGCCTCGATTTGCGCAATAGGCGACACAAGTGGTCGAGCGCTGGTGCCGGGCTGTTTCAAGATGCTCCTGGCTGGAATGTCTGGCGGCGGAGCGCGGTCGCTGAAGACTTTGCGTCCGTCTCTGTCTATCCATTGCCATTGCGCCATGACCGTTCCGCACGCGAGGCAAAAAACAAGGGCGATCAGGGTCGATAACCGGTTCATGGCTGGAGTTTACCGCCGAAGTCGGGCCAGCCACGCGGGTACAATTCGGCATTTGGAGCTTTGAAATGCGCCTGCTCGGCAAAGCGCTCACCTTCGACGATGTGTTGCTGGTGCCAGCGTACTCCCAAGTCCTTCCCAAGGACACATCCCTCGCCACCCGCTTCTCCCGCAATATCACGCTGAACCTGCCACTGGTCTCGGCGGCCATGGATACCGTCACCGAGTCGCGCCTGGCGATCGCCATTGCGCAGGAGGGTGGTATTGGAATCGTCCACAAGAACCTGTCAGCCAAGGATCAGGCGGCGCAGGTGGCGCGCGTAAAAAGGTATGAGTCCGGTGTGCTGCGCGACCCTGTTGTGATCACGCCGACCCATACCGTGCGCCAGGTGATCGACCTGTCGGAGCAATTGGGCGTTTCGGGTTTCCCGGTGTGCGACGGTGGCAAGGTGGTCGGCATCGTCACTGGGCGCGACTTGCGTTTCGAGACCCGGTACGACATCGCAGTGAGCCACATCATGACGCCACGCGACAAGCTGGTCACGGTGCCCGATGGCACCACCTTGCTCGAAGCCAAGGCCTTGCTCAACAAGTACAAACTCGAGCGTTTGCTGGTGGTCAATGATGCGTTCGAACTCAAGGGCTTGATCACGGTCAAGGACATCACCAAACAGACCAGCTTTCCAAACGCCGCCCGCGATGCCCATGGCAAGTTGCGGGTCGGGGCTGCAGTGGGGGTCGGCGAGGGCACCGAGGAGCGGGTGGAGGCTCTGGTGCGCGCATGCGTTGACGCCATCGTAGTGGATACTGCTCATGGCCACAGCCATGGTGTGATCGAACGGGTGCGCTGGGTCAAGAAAAACTACCCGCATGTCGAAGTGGTTGGCGGCAACATCGCCACCGGTGCGGCGGCGCTGGCCCTTGTCGAGGCAGGAGCCGACGCGGTCAAGGTCGGTATCGGGCCAGGGTCGATCTGCACCACGCGCATCGTGGCTGGCGTCGGTGTGCCGCAAATCATGGCGATCGACAATGTGGCGACCGCCTTGCAGGGAACTGGAGTTCCCTTGATTGCCGACGGCGGCATCCGGTTCAGCGGTGACATTGCCAAGGCCATTGCGGCGGGTGCCAGCAGCGTGATGATGGGCGGCATGTTCGCCGGAACCGAAGAGGCGCCGGGCGAGGTTGTTTTGTACCAGGGCCGCAGTTACAAAAGTTATCGCGGTATGGGCTCCATCGGTGCCATGCAGCAGGGCAGCGCCGACCGTTACTTCCAGGAATCGACAACGGGCAACCCGAATGCGGACAAACTGGTCCCGGAAGGCATCGAGGGGCGTGTCCCTTACAAGGGCTCCATGGTTTCCATCATCTACCAGATGTCTGGCGGCGTGCGCGCCAGCATGGGGTATTGCGGCTGCGCGACGATTGCCGAGATGCAGGGGCGCGCCGAGTTTGTGGAAATCACTGCGGCCGGCATCCGTGAGAGCCACGTGCATGACGTACAGATTACCAAGGAAGCGCCTAACTACCGCTCGGATTGAAGTGCCCCTACGCTCGTCACTGCGTGTACTGCGCTGCCCCCCGCGGGGGCTGATTTCCCTGGGGACGGCCCGTCGGAAAATTGCCTTCTGAACGCCTTGAACCTGCAAATGCAACACGAAAAAATATTGGTCCTCGATTTCGGCTCCCAGGTCACCCAGCTGATTGCCCGGCGCGTTCGCGAGGCGCATGTTTTCTGCGAGGTGGTCCCTTGCGATATCAGCGACGATTGGCTGCGCCGCTATGCGGCGGACGGGCAGCTCAAGGGCGTCATCCTTTCGGGCAGCCACGCCAGCACCTACGAGGCGCACGAGCTGCGCGCGCCCAAGCTGGTCTATGAACTCAACATCCCGGTGCTCGGAATTTGTTACGGCATGTTTACTATGGCGGTGCAGCTCGGCGGGCGCGTCGCGCCCAGCGCCAAGCGCGAATTAGGCCACGCCGCCGTTCTTGCGCACGGCCATACCGAGCTGTTGCGCGGCATCCAGGACTACACCACGCCGATGGGCCATGGCATGTTGCAGGTCTGGATGAGCCATGGCGACAAGGTCACCGAGATGCCCGGTGGCTTCAAACTGATGGCCAGCACCGACAGTTGCCCGATCGCCGGCATGGCGGACGAAGAGCGGCGCTTTTATGGGCTGCAGTTTCACCCGGAGGTTACCCACACCAAACGCGGCGCGGCGATGCTGGAGCGTTTTGTGCTGGACATATGCGGTGCGCGCGCCGACTGGATCATGGGTGACTACATCGCCGAGGCGGTGGAGCACATACGCGCGCAGGTCGGCAAGGACGAAGTGATCCTCGGCCTGTCTGGTGGCGTCGATTCTTCAGTAGCGGCGGCGCTGATTCACCGCGCCATCGGCGACCAACTCACCTGTGTGTTCGTGGACCACGGCCTGCTGCGTCTGCATGAAGGCGACATGGTGATGGACATGTTTGTCGGCAAGCTGCACGCCAAGGTGGTAAGGGTCGACGCGGCGGACCAGTTCCTGGGGCATCTGGCCGGCGTGACCGACCCGGAAACCAAGCGCAAGATCATCGGGCGTGAATTCGTCGAGGTCTTCAAAGCCGAGGCCGCCAGACTCAAGGCCGATCAGGCGCGCCACGTCACCTGGCTGGCGCAAGGCACAATTTATCCGGATGTAATCGAGTCTGGCGCTGCTGGCGCCAAGAAGTCCGTCACCATCAAGAGCCACCACAATGTCGGTGGCCTGCCCGAGCAACTCGGCTTGAAGCTGCTGGAGCCCTTGCGTGAACTTTTCAAGGACGAGGTGCGGGAGCTCGGCGTGGCACTTGGCCTGCCACACGCCATGGGGTACCGCCATCCCTTCCCCGGGCCGGGGCTGGGCGTGCGTATTCTGGGTGAGGTGAAGAAGGAATACGCAGACCTGCTGCGCCGTGCCGATGCGATCTTCATCGAAGAGCTGCGCGCGTTCATGGATCCCGAATCCGGCAAGAGCTGGTACGAGCTCACCAGCCAGGCGTTCGCGGTGTTTCTGCCGGTCAAGAGCGTCGGTGTGATGGGAGATGGCCGCACCTACGACTACGTGGTGGCGCTGCGAGCCGTGCAGACCAGTGATTTCATGACTGCCGACTGGGCCGAGTTGCCGTATGCGCTGCTCAAGTAAGTCTCCGGTCGCATCATCAATGAGGTGCGCGGCATCAACCGCGTGACCTACGACGTCAGTTCGAAGCCGCCTGCGACGATCGAGTGGGAGTGACGGGGCCAAAGACAGAGGTTCTGACACCGGCGGCCCCTGCACGGGCGAATCGGCATTCATGCAGAGACTGGGCCGTGGCTGACAGTCAACCGATCAAGCTGGGTACGCAGGGTGAACGAAAAGGTCGTACCGACGCCGACTTCGCTGGTGGCCGTGAGTTGACCGCCCATGGCCTCGATCAGGCGGCGCGAGATCACGAGCCCGATTCCCGTGCCTGGGACGGTACCGCGATCCTGGCCGAAGCGGTTGAAGGGCTCGAAGAGGTGCTTCAGATCGGCCTCCGATATGCCGCAACCGTTGTCGCTGACGTCGACCTGCAGCGCGGGGCCGGAGGGCTGAGCGACGCGGCGGACCGTGACCGCGATCCTGCCGTCAACGGCGGTGTACTTTGCGGCGTTGCCGAGCAGATTCAGGAGGACCTGCCGGAGCCGTTTGCTATCGGCCAGAATGTCGCCCTGGACGTCGTCCAGATCGACGCTGACAGCGAGCGAGCGCGCTTCGACAGGCCCTTCGATCATGCGCAGTACCTCGCCCAGCAGGGCCTCGAGGTTGACCGGCTCAAGGACCAGCTTGAGTTGCCCGGCCTCGATCAGCGACAGATCCATCAGTTCTTCGACCACCTGCTGCAGATGATTGCCCGCCTTGAGCACGTCTCTGACCCAGGCGCGCTGGGTGGCGTCCAGCGTATGCTTTTCGGACAGCTCGAGCAACTGGGCGTATCCCAATACCGCCGCCAGCGGCGTTCGCAATTAGTGGCTCATCTGGGACAGGAACAGCGTCTTTGCCACGTTGGCCTGCTCGGCGGCATCGCGCTCGGCGCGTGCCGCCGCCGCGGCCCCCCGCGCGGCGGCGTCCGCCAGTGTGCCGCGGGAGCCCCCCCAAACACCCCCGGCGGGGGGGCGCGGTTG
>JAJAZK010000386.1 GCA_026785765.1 Rhodoferax sp.
CCCCGAGGGGGCTCTCGGGCCTTGGGGCGGCCCGGCAGCCCTCGGGAGTCTTCTCCATGAGTGAGGTGCTGCTGTCGGCGAAAAACCTGAGCATGCGTTTTGGCGGCGTGCTGGCGGTGAACGACGTCAGCTTCGAGGTGCGCAAGGGCGAAGTATTTACCTTGATCGGGCCGAACGGGGCCGGCAAGACGACGGTGTTCAACCTGATCAGCCGGCTCTACACCCCGACCACCGGCGAGATCCACTTCGAAGGCCACAACCTGACGCAGCGCCCGCCGCACGAAATTGCAGGCCTGGGTATTGCGCGCACCTTCCAGAACATCGAGTTGTTCGAACACGCCTCGGTCCTGCACAACCTGCTGGTGGGCTGCCATACACACCGCCGCACCGGCCTGTGGAGCGAGATCTTCTTCAGCGCGCGAACCCGCGCCGCCGAGATCGAAGCGCGCGAGCAGGTTGAGCGCGTCATCGACCGGCTCGACCTGCAGCACTACCGCGACACACTCGTGGCCGGTTTGCCCTATGGGGTGCGCAAGGTGGTGGAACTCGCGCGCGCTTTGTCGACCGGCCCCAAGTTGCTGCTGCTTGACGAGCCGTCATCCGGCCTGAATGTGGAGGAGACCGGTGACATGGCGTTCTGGATCAAGGACATCCAGAAGGACCTGGGCATCACGGTGCTGATGGTGGAACACGACATGAGCCTGGTGTCCAAGGTCTCCGACCGCGTGCTGGCGATGAACCAGGGCGCCATGCTGGCGACCGGCACCCCGGCACAGGTACAAAATGACCCCGGCGTGATCGAGGCCTACCTGGGCTCGGTGGATGACGTCAGTTCCCTGAGGCGTGCAGCATGATAGAGGCCGCAACCGCCGCTGGCGAACACGTGGTGCTGCGGCTGCTCAACGTCGAGAGCGCCTACGGCCCGATCAAGGCCATCCGCGGCGTCAGCCTGAAGGTACGCCGCAGCGAGATCGCGACCGTGCTGGGCTCCAACGGTGCCGGCAAAACCACTATTTTGAAGACCATCTCGGGCATCATCGACCCACGCAAGGGTTCGATCGAATTCAAAGGTGAAGACATCACGGCGCGCGACCCGGCGCTGATCGTGCAGCGCGGCCTGAGCCATGTGCCGGAAGGCCGCGAGGTGTTCCCGCTGCTGTCGGTGCACGACAACCTGCTGATGGGCGCCTACACCCGCTCCGACCGCGACGGCGTGGCGAAAGACATGGCGCTGGTTTTCCGCTACTTCCCAATTCTCAAGGAGCGCGAGCTGCAACACGCCGGTCTGCTCTCCGGCGGGCAACAGCAGATGTTGTCGATCTCGCGCGCCCTGATGGCCGCGCCCGAGCTGATGCTGCTGGACGAACCGAGCCTGGGCCTGTCGCCAAAACTGACCAAGGAGATCTTCGAGATCGTGGTGCGCATCAACCGCGAGCGTGGCACCACCATCCTGCTGGTGGAGCAAAACGCCAACATGGCGCTGAATGCGTCCGACTACGGCTACGTGCTGGAGAACGGCCGCATCGTGATGGAAGACACCTGCGCCAAACTGCGTGAGAAGGATGACATCAAGGAGTTCTACCTGGGCATGCAGGACAGCGGCGTGCGCGGCGAAAGACGTTGGAAGAAGAAGAAAACATGGCGCTGAAGGAACCATCGTGAGCAACCTGTGGGAGTTTGGCAATATCCGGGGCGAGACCGCTATCGTGGTGCCCGGCGAAACCGTTCCCGAGGTGTTCTGGAACGCCGTCGCCAAACGCGGGCCGCAGGTCTGGCTGCGCCAAAAGCAGCTCGGTTTGTGGCGCAGCTGGAGCTGGGACGAAGCAGCACTGGCGATCAATGAAATCGGCGCCGGCCTGCTCAGCCTGGGTTTTGCCCGCGGCGAGTGCGCATCCATCCTGGCCAACACGGTGGTGGAATGGGTGTTGTGCGACCTCGCCATACTCAGTTGCGCCGGCGTCTCCAACGGCATCTACCCAACCGACGCGGCAAGCCAGGTGCAATACCTGTGCGCCGACTCAAGCACCACCATCCTGCTGGTGGAGGACGAAGAACAACTCGACAAGGTGCTGGAAGTGCGCGACCAGTTGCCATTGCTGCGCAAGATCGTCGTGTTCGACATGGAAGGCCTGCGCGGGCTCGATGAACCAGGCGTGATGTCGCTCGAAGCCTTGCGCGTGGCCGGACGGGCCTACCTGCAGCAGCATCCGCAAGCGCTCAAGGAACGGGTGCGTTCGTGCCAGCCGCAAGACCTGGCCATACTGGTGTACACCTCGGGCACCACCGGTAAACCCAAGGGTGCGATGCATTCGCAGCGTGGGCTGGTGTATGAGATGCGTGGCATCAATACCCTGGCCTCGGCCTACGAGAGCGACGAACGCATGTGTTTTCTGCCGCTGTGCCATATCGCCGAGCGCATGGGCGGCGAGTACGCCAGCGTGTACGGCGGCGCCAAACTGAACTTCGTCGAAAACCCCGAAACCGTGCCGGAAAACGTACGCGAGATCGCGCCCACCGTGGTGACCGCCGTGCCACGCGTCTGGGAAAAGTTCTATTCCGCCGTCATGATTTCGCTCAAGGAGTCCAGTGGCTTGCAGCGGGCTGCCTATGGTTGGGGCATTGGGGTGGGCGCGCGCATCGCGGACAAGGTGATGGCAGGGCAGCCTGTGGGTACCGCGCTGCGCCTGCAGTTCACGCTGGCGCGCTGGATCGCCTTGAACAACGTGCGCAAGATCATTGGCATCCACCGCGCGCGCTACCTGATCACCGGCGCCGCACCAATCTCCCCCGAACTGGTGAAGTGGTACCTGGCGCTGGGCCTGCCGATGGTCGAGGTCTGGGGCATGACGGAGACCTGTGGCGTGTCCACCGGGGTAGCGGCTGGCGGCATGATCAAGCCCGGCTCGATCGGCAAAGCGGCCCCTTTCAACGAGGTCCGGCTGGACCCTGACACGAACGAAATCCTGGTGCGCGGCGCCAACGTGTTCATGGGTTACCTGAACCTGCCAGAAAAAACTGCGGAGACCATCGACCAGGACGGCTGGCTTCACACCGGAGACGTCTGAACAGTAGACCGAGACGGCTACTTCCGAATCACCGACCGCATGAAGGACATCATCATCACGGCCGGCGGCAAGAACGTAACACCCAGCGAACTGGAGAACGACCTCAAGTTCTCGCCCTACATCACGGACGCAGTCGTGATCGGCGCCAAGCGGCCGTACCTGACAGTGATCATCATGATCGACCAGGAGAATGTGGAGAAGTTCGCACAGGACAACGATGTGCCTTTCAGCAACTACGCCAGCCTGACCCGTGCAGAGGCAGTACAGCAGTTGATCCAGGGCGAAATTGAACGCGTCAACAAGAAGTTTGCGCGCGTCGAACAGATCAAGAAGTTCTTCCTGCTTGAGACGCAACTGAGCGCCGAGGATGAGGAACTCACCCCGACCATGAAGCTCAAGCGCAAACTGGTCGAAAAAAAATACACCCCGCAGATTGAAACCATGTACCGCTGACAGGCGATGCACAGTCCCCAGGCAACCGGCAACCACAACTTTTTTTGAAGGAGATACCCCATGAAACTGAAAACTTCCGTCGCCCTGGCCATCCTGGCTCTGGGCAGCAACCTGGTAATGGCGCAAAAGGCTGTGCCAACCCAGGGCGTGAGCAAGAACGAGATCCTGATCGGCTCGATCCAGGATTTGTCCGGCCCGATCGCGGCGTTCGGCAAGCAGGTGCGTTTCGGCATGCAATTGCGGGTGGATGAGCTCAACGAGCAGTCCGGCGGTATCCACGGCCGCAAGGTCAAACTGTTGATCGAAGACTCGCAGTACGACCCGAAAAAAGCGGTACTGGCAGCCCAGAAACTGGTCAACCAGGACAAGGTCTTCATCATGGCGGCGCATATAGGCACCACCAACAACCTGGCCACGATGCCGATCCTGTTCGCCAAGAACATACCCAACTACTACCCTATCACCGCGTCGCGCCAGATGGCCGAGCCATTCAACCGGCTCAAATTTGCGCCGGGCGCCAACTACTTTGACCAGATGCGCATTTTTGCGCCCCGACTGGCGAAGGAAAAAGGCGCCAAGAAGGCCTGCAGCATCGTGCAGGACGATGACTTCGGCCAAGAAGTCGCCGAGGGTGCGGAGGCTGGGCTGAAGACCATCAACATGACACTCGCCGAAAAAACGACGTACAAGGTGGGTGCGACCGACTTCTCGTCCCAGGTGGCGCGCATGAAGGCAGCCGGTTGCGACATGGTGATCATGGGTACCATCATTCGCGAGACCATCGGCACCATAGGCGAGAGCCGCAAGACCGGCTTCAGCCCGGTGTTCCTGGGCTCCAGCGCGGTCTACACGGACCTGATCCACAAGCTGGGACGGAGCGCCATGGACGGTCTGTATGGCGTGATGACGGTGCAAAACCCGTACCTTGACGATGCCTCGCCGCAAATCCGCTTCTGGGCCACCAAGTACCAGACCAAGTTCAACGAGGAACCCACCGTGTTTTCGATCTACGGCTACCAGGCCATCGACCAGTTCATTGCTGCGGCGGGCAAGGCCGGGCCGAACCTGACCACCGACAGCTTCATCAAGGCGCTGGAAACCATCAAGTTCCCGACCGACATCTTCGGCAGCCCGGAAGCCGGATATTCCCCCACCAAGCGCCAGGCGGCCGATGTATCGCGCCTGTCGCAGATCCAGGGCGGCAAATGGAAGGTGGTTTCCGACTACGCCAAGTAACTGCGGCACCGGCTCCGACACACAACCGCCCCAAGGGGCGGTTTTCTTTTTGCGCCAGGACCTGACGCCAGCCACCCCGGCAACCAGCGGCGGAACTGGCACGGCGCATCGACGAACTGACGTCCCAACTGATCGCAAAAAAGCCTTTGTTGCTGTTGGTCGATGAGGCCCAGGAACTGGCCCGCCGCAAGGACAACGAACTCGTCGGCACCGCCTTGCGCACCGCAATCACCAAGCACCGCGACCACATGCGGGTGGTGTTTAATGGCTCGTCGCG
This sequence comes from Rhodoferax sp., assembly GCA_026785765.1. Lineage (GTDB taxonomy): Bacteria > Pseudomonadota > Gammaproteobacteria > Burkholderiales > Burkholderiaceae_C > CAISIP01. Next base: position 5,032 of record JAJAZK010000386.1, read on the forward strand.
TACGCAGTTGGCGCATGTGTTCTGCAACACCGACGCACCGCTCTATTCGATCGGGGCCACGATTCAGGATTTCCCACTGCTGGGCCGGGAACTGGCCGAATTCGTCGTCGCAAAGTTTCAGCGGGCCACGCAGCGCACACTGGATGCGGATGAGGCATGGGCGGCGCGGCAGGCCTTCAAGCCGCAACCAGAGCCATTTCTGGCCGCCGTTGTCGCCGTGTTGATGGACCCTGCCTTCACGTTGAAGAAGGCCTGTGCGCTGGAACAGCGGGCGGGGAACTCCTCGAACCGCGACGTGGGCATGGCCGACTCGATGGCCTGGGTCACCAGGCCATCGCTTTAGTGTCACGCGCAGCAGCATGTTGCACACGCATGAGGGCTGCGCAGGGCGCGTCAGGCTCACGCAGTACCTCACCGGCCATCACGCCAGCATGTACGCCGCAGCTCCAGTCGATAGCAGCTTGCCGTCGGCGCCATAAAACTCCATGCGGGTAGATGCCACACGCGAGCCCAGGCGCATCACCTGCGCGTGCAGGTCGAAATGACTGCTGACCCCCGGGCGCAGGTAGTCGATGCGCAAATCGATGGTGCTGAGTTTGCCGAAACGCAGCAGCCGCGTAGCGGGCGGCTCGTCCATATGGCGCGCACCGATCGCTGCCAGGACCGCGAGGCCACCCATGCCGTCGAGGCCTGCACTGATGACGCCGCCGTGGATGCGGTTGTGGTTGTAATGGCCGATCAGCTCGCGGCGCATCTCGATGCGGCCCGCCACGCCGTCAGGACGGACCGAGGTCACCTTCAGGCCCAGCACCTGGTTGAAGACGATCATCTCCTCGAATATCCTGCGCATTCCGGCAATGAACTCCGGCTCAAACTCGACCGGAGCAACCGGCGCTGCCAAGTCAGAGTCGCCGGTGCGTGGATTGCGGGTTGTCATGGGATGTCGGCGGTCACAGCTCAAGCTGGCGTGCCGCGAGCTCCTTCATGATTTCCTCGGAGCCGCCACCGATCATCATCACCTTGACCTCGCGGTAAATGCGTTCGCTGCGGGTTCCGCGCATGAAGCCCATGCCGCCGAGTATTTGTACCGCCTGGTCGGCGCAGAACTGCATGCTCTGTGTGGCGTGGTTCTTGAGCATGCAGACCTGGGCCACCCAGTTTGCGGTGACCTCGCCGCCGGCCAATGCGACACCAGCATCGGCTTGGTCCGACAAGGCGTCCACCCAGGCCTGCGTGGAGGCAATGCGCATCTGCATGTCTACCAGTTTGTGCCGAATCACCTGGTGCTGCACCAGCGCCTGTCCAAAGGTCTTGCGCTGGCGCGCCCATTCCAGCGCCTCATCGAAACACGCCATTGAGTAACCGAGCGCCGCCACCGACATGCCCAGGCGCTCGGCGTTGAAGTTGCCCATGATCATCTTGAAGCCCTGCCCGGCAACGCCCAGCAGGTAACGCGCTGGCACGCGCACCGCGTCAAAATGGAGCTGCGCGGTGTCTGAGCAATGCCAGCCCATCTTATCCAGGCGCGTGCGTGTCAGGCCACGGGCGTCGCCCGGCACCACGATCAAGGACACGCCACGCGCACCCCGCCCGGTATCCGCCGCGTCTTCTGCCGTACCCACGTCGCCGGTACGCACCGCCAGCGTGATGAAATCCGCGCGCATGCCCGAGGTGATGAAGGTTTTTTCGCCATCGATCACCCATTCGTCGCCCTCCAGCCGCGCGCTGGTACGCAGCGCCGCCACGTCGGACCCGCCGCCCGGTTCGGTGATGGCCAACGCAGCGATCTTTTCGCCACGCAACACCGGCGGAATAACCTCGCGCTGCAACTCGGGCGAGCCATGCCGCAGGATCGGTGGCAAACCGATGCTGTGCGAAAACAGGCTGGCTCCGACGCCGCCACTGGCGCCAAAACGCGCCATCGCCAGCGTGGCTTCATTGCGCATGCGGTGCGAGGCCGGTGTTCCACCCAGGTCTTCGGGGTAACCCAGGCCGAGCAGTCCGAGTTGAGCGGCACGGGTATACAAGGCACGCGGGAATTCGCCGGCCGCATCCCACTGCACCACATGCGGCGCCACTTCGCGCGTCGCAAAACGGGTCACCAGGTAACTCAGCGCCTCGCGCTCGGCTTTTTCGTCGTCAGGATGTTTTTCCATGTCCTGGTTGATGTGCTGGCTCAAGTCGTGCTTTCTGCATTGGGTTGGGTTCCGATCAACCTTTGGGTGGCTTTTTTGCGATGCCCATGGTTTTGGCCAGGATGCCCAACATTACTTCATCCGCGCCACCGCCGATAGAGGCAAGGCGCCCGTCGCGGTATTTTCGCGACACCCGGTTCTCCCAGGTAAAACCCATGCCGCCCCAGAACTGCAGGCAACCGTCGGGCACGATGCGGTTCAGCCGACCCGCCTTGAGCTTGCACATGGAGGCCAGTTCGGTCACGTCCTGGCCGGCGATGTACAACTCGCAGGCACGGTAGGTGAGCGCGCGCAGACTCTCCACCTCGGTTTTCATCTCCGCCAGCTTGAACTGCACCCATTGCTGATCGGCCAGCGTGGCGCCGAACAGCTTGCGCTCCTGCGCCCATTCGATGGTCAGTTCGATACAGCTTGTCAGCCCCTGGATGGCGCTGGCTGCCGCCCACAGGCGCTCCTCCTGGAACTGCATCATCTGGTACATGAAACCCTGGCCTTCGGCGCCGATACGGTTACTCTGCGGCACCCGCACCTCGTCGAAGTAGATCAGCCCGGTGTCACTGGAGTTCATGCCGATCTTGCGGATCTTGCGCGCCACCTCGATGCCCGGGGTGAGTTTGCCGTTCGGGCCATCGCGCATCGGCACCATTACCAGGCTCTTGTTCTTGTGCGGCGCCCCATCCCCGGTATTGACCAGCATACACATCCAGTCGGCCTGCAGGCTATTGGTGATCCACATCTTCTGCCCGCTGATCAGGTAGTCGTCGCCGTCCTTGCGCGCACGACTCTGGATGGAGGCAACATCGCTGCCGGCGCCGGGCTCACTGACGCCGATGCAACCAACCATGTCGCCGCGGATGGACGGCTCCAGAAACTCGCGGCACAGTGCCTCGCTGCCGAAACGCGCCAGCGCCGGTGTACACATGTCGGTCTGCACACCAATTGCCATCGGGATGCCACCGCAATGGATGTGGCCCAGGCCTTCGGCCATTGCCAGCGCGTAGGAGTAGTCCAGCGCCGCACCTCCGTAGGCCTCGGGTTTGGTCAGGCCCAGCAGGCCGAGGTCGCCCAATTTCTTGAACACTTCATGGGCCGGGAAGATTTCCGCCTCTTCCCATTCGTCTACATGGGGGTTGATTTCGGCCTCGATGAAGCGCTTGAGGGTTTTCTGGATTTCCAGGTGCTCGTGGGTATATTGCATGGCTTGCCAGGTAGGTGAAAAGTGGATCGGTCAGACAGAAAAAACCTTGGGGACAACGGCGCGGTGAAAACCGTCAAAGGCTTTGACGGCGTCGCGTCCGGCCACCGCCAGCGCGGTGGCATGTTGCGCCGCCCAACCCATACGCACCTGCGGCCTGGCACCGTCGATGCGCAAGGTGGTGCCGCTTATGAAGGATGCAGCCGGGCTGAGCAGGAACACGATGCCCGCCGAGGTCTCGGCCTCGTTGCCGAACCGCCCCATCGGTACGGTGCCAGCCATGGCGCGCAAGCGCGGGCCTTGCTCCGGCGGGTAATGGTCCATGCCACTGGAGGCGATGTACCCGGGCGCCACCGCGTTCACCCGCACACCGCTGTGCGCCCATTCCAGCGCGGCGGTCTCGGTCAGGCTGACCATGCCGGCGCGCGCCGCCCCGCTGTGGGCCATGCCGGGCATCGAGCCCCACATGTCGGCCACGATGTTGACGATGCTGCCGCCAGACTGTTGCATGGCCTGGGTGTAACACTCCCGCGCCATCAGGAAGCCACCGGTCAGGTTGGTGTCAAGCACTGCCTGCCAGCCCTTGGCGCTGATGGATGCCAAAGACGTGATGTATTGCCCACCGGCGTTGTTCACCAGTCCGTCGATACGGCCTTGCGCTGCCATGACGGCCGCCACGGTTTGCCGTACTGCGTCTTCCTGGCGGATGTCGCAGGAATGAATACTGGCAACGCCGCCGTCCTCGGCGATCTCGTGCTGCACCTGCTGCAGTTTTTCCAGCTTGCGCCCGATCAACACCAGATGGGCGCCAAGCGCCGCCAGTTCATGCGCGGTACAGCGGCCAATGCCTGAGCCGCCACCCGTCACCACCACCACCTTGCCCGCCATCAGGCCAGGCGCAAAAACAGACCGGTACCCCATGCACACTCCTGGATTGTTGCCATGCCGGGCTGCTGCGCAGAACCGGCTGCAAGCATCATACGGCGCCTGTCGCCATGCGTATTTCGCAGCCGCGACAGGGGCGGCCAGTGCACTGTTGCAGGCTTGAGAATACAGAAGGACCAGAAGGACAATTTCCTTCCTGCGAGGCGCCCGCCGCAGGAGCCCGAGGCAGGCGTCAACGCAGCCCCGGCCCCCTCGCGGGGTGAGCCGCTGCAGTGCTCAAAACGGGCGAGCCGCTTGGATTCGGGTGTGATGCAGCAGCGCGGTCCGGCTACAGTGCCCGTTTTTCCGCGCTTCGCGCCCAGGGCTGCTGATCATTGGCGCATGCCTCTGGCTGCTGCGGCGGGCTTTGGGTCTGAGG
>JAJAZK010000387.1 GCA_026785765.1 Rhodoferax sp.
ACGTGGTGGCACTCGACTTATCGTTGCTGGCATCCACTTGAGAAGCCCTCCTATGGGCTGATGGAGCTGCGCCACCGTATCCACGGCTGCGATTGCACTCTGCCTTGTTTCGCGGTTGCCAGGTTGTTTCGTGAGAAACATCGGTAACCGGCCCGGGGACCCGCATGTTTGCTAGCGGGCCGGCCGCAACGGCCTCCTCCCTGATGGCAAACCAGCGCGGCTCCAGCCAGGGCGGCAGCTGCGGCTCAAGATGTGTCCGCAGCATGGCGGGCAAGGCGGCAATCACGGCATCGGTCATGGTGGGTGCAAAAACGGCATTGCGCCAGTGTAGAGAGGTCAGGCCGCAGACCTTGCTGGCAGGCGCAACTCGGCCCGCACCACCAGCGCCAGTCCCAGCAGCACCAGCGCCAGCCCGGCATACGCGGCTGCGGGTGGCCGCTCGCCAAGCACCGCGATCGCGAGAAAAAACGCGGTCAGTGGCTCGATCAGGCACATCGACACCGCGGTGCTGCCCGATACCCGCGCCAATGCATGGGTGAACAGCAGATACGCCACTCCGGTGGCGGCCACGCCCAGATAGACAACTGCCAGCCAGCCACCCGGTGCAGTCGCGGGCCAGCCAGACGCGGCCCAGGCCAGTGGCAGCGCACACAGCGCCGCGCCGGAAAAGACAAACAGGGTTATCACCGGTGCCGGCACCGTGTTGACCATGCGCTGACTGGCCAGCGCGTACACGGCGTACGGCAAACCGGCGACCAGACACAGGCCGATGCCGTAACCGGACAACGCCAGTTCGCCCGCGCTACCCAGCACCATCAGGCTGCCCCCGGCTACGGCCAGCAGGGTACCCAGCCACCAGGCGCCGGAGGGTGAACGGCGCAGCAGCACCAGCTGCAACACACCAGCCCAGATCGGACCGCTGCCCAGGGCAATTGCCGTCCCGACGGCCACACTGCTGGCCTTGACCCCGGCAAAAAAACTCAGGTTGTAGACGGCCATCGACGCAGCGGCCAACGCCAGCAGCCGCCAGGGCAGATTCGCTGCGCGCACACCGGCCAGGTCGGCGCGCGCCACAAGCCCGAGGTACGCCGCGAAAAATGCTCCGGAGAAAAGCAACCGCAAGGCGCCCACCCAGTGCGCGGGCAAACCGGCTGGCGACAAGGCCTGCGCCGTCCCCGTCGTTCCCCACAACATGGCGGCCAGCGTGAGCATCAGCAGGCCACCCCAGGCACCGTTCTTCATCCGTGCTTCATCCCGGCGTGGCGGTTGCCAAGTCGTGCGGCCGTCTGTGCGTGGTCATGCGCCGTGTAGGTACCACGGTAACGGCGAACCGGCAGACTCGTCGCAACGGCAGGAGGTAGCGTAGGCGACATGGCGCACTGTACCAAGCCTCCTGTGCGACAGCGCATGCATCGTCAGCGCCGAATGACACCGCATAATTGCCGCAGCCCAACGTCCACAGGAAGCCCGATGACCAGCCACCACCTGAGCGCCGCTGCCGACAACCCGGCGCGTGCCGAAGCCTATGCGCTGCCGCTGGACCAGATCGACGTCACCAAGCCGCGGCTGTTCATGGACGACAGCATTGGTTATTACTTCGAGCGGCTGCGCCTCGAAGACCCGGTGCATTACCACCACAACCAGTTTTATGGCGGCTACTGGTCCGTCACCAAATACCAGCACATCATGCAGGTAGACACCAACCACGCCACTTACTCGTCGGACTGGTCGCACGGCGGTATTGGCATTTTTGATGCGCCAATCGACAACCGTTTCCAGATGTTCATCGCGATGGACCCGCCCAAACACGACGAGCAACGCAAGACGGTGAGCCCGATTGTTGCGCCTGGCAACCTGGCTTCGATGGAAGCGACCATCCGCCAACGCACCGGCTGGGTACTTGACGGCCTGCCGCGCAACGAGAGCTTCAACTGGGTCGACCGGGTGTCGATTGAACTCACCACCCAGATGCTGGCCACCCTGTTCGACTTTCCGTTCGAGGATCGCAAACTGTTGACATGGTGGTCAGACATCTCGACCGCCCAGTCCGGCGAAAAACAGATCATCAAGACGGAGCAGGAGCGCTGGGTCGAGCTCGGCAAGTGCCTGGCCTACTTCACCAGGCTGTGGAATGAACGCGTGAATGCGCCACCCAGGACCGATCTGATCTCCATGCTGGCGCATTCACCGGCCACCCGCCACATGTCGCCGCGCGAGTTTCTCGGCAACCTGATCCTGCTGATCGTCGGCGGCAACGACACCACCCGCAACTCAATGACCGGCGGCCTGTTCGCCCTGCACCAGTTCCCGGCTGAAATGGCCAAGCTGCGCGCCAATCCATCCCTGGTCGAAAGTTTGGTGCCGGAGATCATCCGCTGGCAGACCCCGCTGGCGTACATGCGCCGCACCGCGCTGGCCGACGCCGAACTCGGCGGCAAGCAGATCAAGAAGGGCGACAAGGTGGTGATGTGGTACCTGTCGGGCAACCGCGACGAGGAGGCAATTGCCAACCCCAACCAGTTCATCATCGACCGCGCCCGGCCGCGCCAGCACCTGGCGTTCGGTTTCGGCATTCACCGCTGTGTGGGTAACCGCCTGGCCGAGATGCAGATCAGGATTCTTTGGGAAGAAGTACTGAAGCGTTTCCCGGTGATCGAAGTCGTGGGCCCGCCGGTGCGGGTGTTCTCCAACTTCGTGCGCGGGTTTACCGAACTGCCGGTGCGCATTCCCGGCTGAAGAGACGCGTCAGACCATGCGGGCCAGGGCGTGCATGGCACCGGCGACCTCTTCATCTGTGTTGTAAAAATGCGGTGCCACCCGGATCAATGACCCGCGCGCCGACACGATGAATCCCGCCTCGGCCATCCTGCGCTCGATTGCCGCCGAGTCGTTGACCCGAATCGCGGTGTTGGAGCCCTTGCGGCGCGGGTCGCGCGGACTGGCGATAGCCAATCCGAGGCTGGCAGCGGTGTCGAGTGCCACCTGCGACAGGTGCTCGATGTGGGCCTCGATGCGCTCGATGCCGACCTGGTTCAACATGGCCATGCCGGCTGCTGCGGCCGCCGCGTTGATATAGGGCGGCGTGCCGGTGTCGAAACGGCGCGCGCCATCGGCATAGTCCAGCAGGCGGATGTCGAACGCAAACGGGTTGACGCGCCCGAACCATCCTGTATTGGCAGGCCGCAGTTGCTGCGCCAAGTCACGCCGCACGTACATGAAGGCAATTCCGGGGCAACCCAGCAGGTACTTCTGCCCACCGCAGACGAGCATGTCGACGCCGTCGCGCACCACGTCGATATCCATTGCGCCCACGGACTGGTAGGCATCCACGAAGTACAGCGCGCCCTGGGCACGCGCCAACGCGCCGATGGCGGCGATGTCCTGACGGAACCCGTTCGCGTACGACACCTGCGACACCGACACCAGGCGCGTGCGATCGTTGATCAGGCGCGCATAGTCCTCCAGCGCGATCTCTCCGCCCGCGTCGGGCTGCGCAAATTGCACCTGCGCACCCCGAGTCTGTTGCGCCAGCCACACGTGGCCCAGCGACGGAAAATCGATTTCGCCCAGCACGATCCCGTTGCGCTCGTGATCAAACTGCAGGCAGTTGCCCACCGACGAGGCGAGGTCGGACACGCAGGACATGACCGCGATATCACTGACGTCGGCATGGATCAGGCGCGCGAACTGCGCGCGCGCATCGTCGAGCAGCTCGGCCCAGCCGCCCCAATCCATGCCTTTCTCGCTCCAGGAAGCCATGTAGCGCGCGATCGCATCGGTGACCGGGATTGACAGCGCGCTCTGTGAGCAACTGGAAAGCTGCGCCTTTTGCGTGAGGATGGGGAACTGGGAGCGTTGTGCTTCAAACGGGAAGTGGCTCATGGTGTGATCGAGATGGGTGAATGACGCGTCGGGCCGTAACTTCGACCTCGACTTTGGCACCGTCGACCGCCAGAGGGCTGCACACGGTGGTGTTGGTGGGTCGCGCCGGACCCAGCCGCTGCTTGATGACGCCGCTGACAGCCGCGACGTCCTCGCGCGCCGGAACGAAGACGCGCACGCGGACCACGTCCATCAGGGAAGCACCAGCCTGAACCAAGGCTCTCTCGATGGTGTCGAGCGCTTGCTCGGTTTGCGCCGCGGCGGACTCCGGCATTGTCAGCGTCGCAAAGTCCTGGCCGACCGTCCCGGAGACGAACACCCAGTCACCATCGACGACGGCGCGCGAATAACCGGCCAGTTCCTCCCACGGCGATCCACTCGAGATGCAACGACGGCCAGACAGCGGGACTCCCGCAGCGGCCGGCGCAGTAGTGCGCGCCGTCAATTGGGCGCAGATCAGGTTGACCTCTGTTTCATGCGTCTGCATCAGCCGCTGCCACCGCTCCCCTGGCATACCGGCGGTGCGCCAGGCTTCCAGCGTAATCACGCAGCTTCCGCCGGTATAGCCCAATATCTCGCCAGCGATGACACTGGCCCGGATGCGGGGCGCCAGGCTGCGCGGGTCTTCGCCGACCAGGTAGTCGATCACGCCTCGCTGCGTGTCAGTCTGCACACGCACCCAGCCGGTCGCACCATCGAACAGGGACTGACCGGTAAACAGGCCTGGCTCTACCTCGCGGCAGTTCCACAGGCCGAGGTTCCAGCGTTGCATGCCCGCCGCGCTGCCCAGGTGCGCGAGCGCTGCGGACACGGTTACACCGCACCATCGGGCGGTGCTGTGCACCAGCGATTGGTTCAGCATGCCGCGTCACCCTTTCGCCAACAGCTCCACGGCTTATTGCAGCTCATAACCGGAGTCCTTGATCACCGGCGCCCAGTGGGCCGTGGCAGAGCTGATCCAATCCTGCAGCTGCTCCGGATTCGCATAGGTGATCTCGTTGCCAAGCTTGGCAAGGCGCTCTACCACCTCTGGGTTCCTCAGCACCGTGGCGACGGCCCGCGTGAACCGGTCGACGAACTCCCGGGGCATGTCCTTCGGCCCGACAAAGGCCAGCCAGGGATTTTTGTCCATGCCCTTGATGCCCAACTCCTGAAAGGTCGGGATCTCCGGGGCCACCTTGGCGCGCGCGGTGCCGGAAATGGCCAACACCTGGAACTTGCCCGCACGGTGGTGCTCCAGGTATTCGGTGAGCGAGCCGACACCCGCGGGCACCTGCCCCGACAACAGGTCCAGCACAAGCGGCGCGCCGCCCCGATACGGTACAACCACCGGATTGCTGACACCAAGGGCCTTGCCGACCACCAGCGCAGCGAACTGCGGCACACTGCCGATCGCGGGAACGCCGAAATTCGCCTTACCCGGATTGGCCTTGAGCCAGGCGCCGAATTCCGGCAGGGTCTTCGCGTTGAGCGTGCCCGATACCGCCAGCGCATTGAAATAACTCGCCACACCGGCCAGCGGCGTGAAGTCCTTCACCGGGTCGTAACCCGGCGCCTTGAAGGTGAGCGGCACGATCACATGCGAATGGTCGATCGTCAGCATGATGGTCGACCCGTCCTTGGGCGAAGCCTTGAGCTGCTGGGTGGCGATCATGCCGCCGGCCCCGCCCCTGTTGTCGACCAGCACCGGCTGATTGAGCACATCCTTGAGCTTGTCAGCCAGCACGCGTGCCACGACATCGGTGGCGCCGCCTGGCGGAAAGCCCACCAGCACCTTGACCGGCCCGGTGTAGTCGGCGGCGACGGCTGGCAGACTTGCCCCGCTCAGGGCCAATCCCAGCAGAGAAGCAGCAATCGGGAACAAGGCGCGACGATGAGGAAGGTGCATGGTGAACTCCGGTTAGTTGCAAACTACAGGGTGGTACCCGCTAGCGCCCGATGCGGTCGCAGGTGTCGATGTGGAAGCCGAAATTTAGCGCTGCCCGTTGCAGGTGTCTGTAAGCCACTTTACAGAGGGGCTCGATTGCATTTGCGCCCGACAGGCAGGACATGGCCGCGATGGCGGCTGCGTCGGCATGGATCACACATCGGGAAATGTGCCTTTGCCGATGGTGTGTCTGCGGTGGGGGCCCAAGTGGCTTTGGTGGGCGGCACTCTGACTTTGCCTCTCCAGCTCGCCAACCCGCTGGCGTGCGAACGATGGAGCCCCATTAACCACCGCCATTCAAATGGCACGCCGACAAATGCCCCGGCGCCACCTCGCGCAGGGCGGGTCGCTCGGTTGCGCAGTGGGCCATTGCCTTCGGGCAGCGCGGGTGGAAATGGCAGCCCGCGGGCGGTCGCAGGGGCGACGGAATCTCGCCCTTGACCGGGATGAAGACCCGTTTGCCCACCTCCAGCTTCGGCTCGGACTGCAGCAGCGCCTGGGTGTAGGGATGGTTCGGTCCGGAAAAGATCGTGTCCGCCGGGGCCGACTCGACTACGCGCCCGAGGTACATGATGACCACACGGTCCGACAGGTGGCGCACCACGCCGAGGTCGTGGCTGATGAACAGGTAGGTTAGCTGCAGCTGGTTGCGCAACGCGATGAACAGGTTGAGCACCTGGGCCTGGATCGACACATCCAGCGCAGCCACCGCCTCGTCGCAGACGAGGAACTCCGGCTTCACCGCCAGCGCCCGCGCGATGCCTATTCTGGCCCGCTGCCCGCCCGAGAACTGGTGCGGAAAGCGCCGCATCGCGCTGGCGTCCAGGCCGACCTGGCGCAACAGCTGCTCGACGTAGGCGTCCTGCTCGCGCGCCGGCACCAGGCCATGCGCGACCGGCGCCTCGCCTACGATGTCGCGCACCCGCATGCGCGGGTTGATCGACGCATAGGGGTCCTGGAAGATCATCTGGATCGCCAACCGGTCGCGCCGCGAGCGCTGGCTCGCCCCGGGGGCGATGTCGACGCCCTTCCACAGCCGGCGCCCTGCGCTCAGGCTGTGCAGGCCCACCGCCATGCGGCCCAGCGTGGACTTGCCGCAGCCGGACTCGCCGACCAGGCCCACCACTTCGCCGGGTTGGATCGCCAGGCTGACGCCGTCGACCGCATGCACTACTTCTTCGCGCAGGCCAGCGCCCAGCACGTTGCTGATGCGGTCCACGCTGTCCAGCGGCTTGGTGAAACGCTTGCTGACCGCCTGCAATTCCAGAATCGGCGGCGCGCCTGCGGTGGCGACCGGAGCAGTCATACGCGGGCCTCCGGGGCAGTACCTACCGGATGGAAACAGCGCAACGTACGGCCGGCGCCGGTCTGTACTGGCGGCACTTGTCGGCAGGCGTCGGTGGCATGCTCGCAGCGCTCGCGGAAAGGGCAGCCCGAGGGCAGGTTGATCAAGGACGGTGTCATGCCGGGAATCTGTTTGAGCGGCTGGCCGCGCGGGTTGCGCGAAGGCGCCGATGCGATCAGCGCATGCGCGTACGGGTGGCGCGGCTGCCCAAGCACCTGCTGCGCCGTGCCGCTCTCGACGATCTTGCCGGCATACATCACCGCCACGGTGTCGGCCAGGCCGGCGATCACCGACAGGTCGTGCGTGATCCAGATCAGCGCGGCGCCCGTCTCGGCGCACAGCTTCTGCATCTCGTACAGGATCTGACCCTGTATGGTCACGTCCAGCGCCGTGGTGGGTTCGTCGCATATGATGAGGTCGGGGTTGTTGAGCAGCGCAATCGCGATCGCGACGCGCTGGCGCATGCCGCCCGAGAACTGGTGCGGGTAGGACAGCAGCCGCTCGTCGGGCGATGCAATGCCCACGCGCTCCAGCGCATCGCGGCACAGCGCGCGCGCCTGTCCGTGGCTGACATCCTGGTGCGCCAGCACACTCTCGATCATTTGGGTGTCGATGCGCAGCACCGGGTTGAGCGTCATCATGGGATCCTGGAAGATCATCGCGATGCGGTTGCCCCGGATCTTGCGCATATCTTCTGGCGGCAGGCCGGACAGTTCGCGCCCATTGAGGCGGATGCTGCCGGACTCGATGCGCCCTGGTGGGTCAATCAGGCCCATGATGGAGTAACCGGTGAGCGACTTGCCCGAGCCGGATTCACCCACCAGCCCGAGAATTTGCCCCGGCAGAATGGACAGCGAAACTCCGTCCACCGGCGTGACGGTGCCGCCGCGGGTGCTGAATCGGGTCGTCAGGCCCTCGATGGCCAGGGTCGGCATGGGCGTGGAGGCAGGCGCGGCCGGCATTTGCAACGGCTTACTGCGTCTGCAGGCGCGGGTTGAGCACATCGCGCAGCTGGTCGGCCACCAGGTTGATGGCCACGATCACCACCAGCAGGGCGACACCCGGAAACACGCTGATCCAGTACTTGCCCGACATGAGATATTGCGACCCATTGGAAATCAGCAAACCCAGCGACGGTGAGGTTGGTGGCAAGCCCAGTCCCAGGAAGGACAGGGTCGCCTCCAGCGTGATCGCCGAGGCCACCTGCAGCGCCGTCACGGCCAGCAACGGCGTGAGACAGTTCGGCAACAGGTGCCGCAAGATAATGCGCGGCGTGGACAGCCCCAGGCAGGTAGCGGCTTCCATGTACTCCTTGCGCCGCTCGACCAGCGCAATCGAACGCGCCGAGCGGGCGTAATAGGCCCATTTCACAGCCACCAGCGCCACGATGATCTTGTCCAGGCCCGGCCCGCTGAGCGCCAGCAGGATCAGCGCAATCAGGATCGGCGGGAAGGACAACTGAATGTCGACCAGCCGCATGATGAAACCATCGATGCGCCCGCCCAGGTAGGCAGCCGACAGGCCCAGCGACAGGCCAATGGCCAGCGCAATTGCCGTGCTGACGACACCCACCAGCACCGAAGTGCGCACGCCGTACACGATGGCCGACACCATGTCCCGTCCCTGCTCGTCCGAACCGAGCAGGAACGTGAGTTTGCCGTCGCCCGACTTCTCGCCCGGCGGCAGGCGCGAATCCATCACGTCGAGCACCTTGAGGTCGTACGGATTCTGCGGCGTCAGGAACGGGCCCGCAATGGCCACAAAGAGCACGATGCCCAGCAGCACCAGGCCGAACACCGCGAGCTTGCTCGCAACGTAGGCGCGCGCGAAACGGCGCAGCGGCGTCTCGACATCCACCAGTGATGCGGCCTGGGTCTGTGCCATGTGCATCAGCCTTTCGCGTCCGACAAACGCACCCGCGGGTCCAGCAGCGAGTACAAAATGTCGACCACCAGATTGATCGCGATGAACAGGGTCACGGTCAGCAGCAGGTAGGCCACCACCACCGGCCGGTCAAGCACGCGGATCGAGTCGATGATCAGCTTGCCGATGCCCGGCCAGGCGAAGATGGATTCGGTGACGATCGCAAACGCGATCAGCGCGCCAAACTGCAGCGCGATCACGGTCACGATCGGGATCAGGATATTCTTGAGCACGTGCACACCAATGATGCGCCGGTTGGCCAGGCCCTTGGCGCGCGCGAACTTCACGTAGTCCTGCAGCATCGCCTCCTGGGTGCCCGAGTGGGTCAGCCGGATCACCAGCGCGATATTGAACAGCGACAGGTTCAGCGCCGGCAGCACCAGGTGTTTGAGGCCGTCGAGCGTGAGGAAGCTCAGGGCGATGCCCAGCACCTCGGTGGTCTGTCCGCGGCCGCTCGAGGGCAGCCAGCCTAGTTGCACCGAGAACAGCATGATGAGCATCAGACCGACCCAGAAGGTGGGCAGCGAAAAACCGAGGATAGAAAAGCCCATGATGGCGCGCCCTGCCAGACCATCACGGCGCAAGCCGGCCCAAAGACCGAGTGGCACCCCGAGCAGGATCGAGACCAGCATCGCCACCACCGCCAGCTCCAGCGTGGCCGGCAGGCGCTGCGCAATCAGCGTGAGCGCGGGCGTCGAATAGGCAAAGGAACGGCCCAGGTCGCCCGCCAATGCGTTCTGCAGGAACAGGCCGTATTGCACCCACATCGGCTTGTCCAGGCCGAAAGCGACCATCGTGGCAGCGCGCTCGGCCTGCGTGGCCTCGGGGTTGATCAGGATGTCAACCGGGTTGCCAATGGCGTACATGCCGACGAACACCAGCAACGACATCACCAGCAGTACGAAGATGCTCTGTAGCACCCGCCGGACAACAAAGGCAATCATCGAAGAAACGTCCGGACGCCAAACGCCGACACAGACCTTGTGCCCCGTGCTGGCGCGCGCGTCAGGACAATGGGTGCGGGTTTACCGGGGCTTGAAGTTGAACGCATAGGTGCGCTCGTCGCCGCGGCCCTGGTAGGTGAGACCCTTTTTCATGGCCCAGGCCGAGACCTGGAAGTGCAGCGGGATCAGCGCCACGTCGCGGCTGATGATGCCGGCCGCCTCGCGCAGGATGCGGTCGCGCACCAGTGGGTCCATGCTGTCGGCCTGGGTCAGCAGCTCATCGAGCTTCGGATTGCAGTACTTGGCCCAGTTCACGACCCCCATGCCCTTGGCCGGGTTTTCGCAGGCCAGCAGCGCGCGCATCGGGATGGACAGATCGATGCTGCCGCCCCAGGCGATCAGCGCCACCGAGAACTCGAACTTGCCGCCGCGCGGCGCATACACCGCCATCGGCATCGTGTCGACCTTGGAGTCGACGCCGATGCGGGAAAACATCTGTGCCACGGTTTGGGCGATCTTCTCATCGTTGACGAGGCGGTTGTTCGGGCCATGGACGGTCAGGCCGAACCCGTTCGGGTAACCCGCCTCGGCCAGCAGCTTCCTGGCGCCATCGGGATCGAACTTGACCGGGGTGAGCGCGGACACATGGCCTGGGGAGCCTGGCACGATCAGGTTCTCGGTGGACTCGGACAGGCCCTCCATTACACGCTCGCGGATCGCATCGCGGTTGATGGCCATCGACAGGGCCCGGCGCACGCGCACATCCTTGAGTGGGTTGATTGCCAGCACGGCGCCACTCTTGTCGGTCAGGAAGGGCGAGTTGTCGCGCCAGTCGGCAAACAGGAACACCATGCGCTGCGAGGTCGCGGTGATCAGGTTCAGGTTGGCGTCGTTGCGAACGCGGACCAGGTCCGGCGTGGGCACGTTCTCGATCGCCTGCACGTCGCCGGCCAGCAGCGCCGCCAGGCGCGTGGACGGATTGGCGATAAAGCGGATCGTGGTCGTGGCCCAGGGCGTCTTGTTGGCGCCGTTGTAGTTGTCGTTGCGCGCCATCTCAATGCGGTCGTCGCGCAGGAAACGCACGAACTTGTACGGGCCGGAACCGACCATGCCCTTGCCCGCCGCAAAGTCGTCGCTGGCCAGGCCTTCGGTGGCCTTCTTGCTGACGATGATGACCGACACCAGGTCGTCTGGCAGCAGCGGCGTCGGCGCGGTGGTGGTCAGGCGCACCGTCTGCGCGTCGATGGCGCGCTTGCTGGCGATGGAGCGGGTGTACTGCGTGAAGCTGGCCGGGCTGTTCTTGATGCTGGCCGGGCGGTCAAGCGAGTAGATGACGTCATCCGCAGTGACCGGGCTGCCGTCGCTGAACTTGGCGCCGCGGCGGATCTTGAAGTCCCAGGTGAGGTTGTTGACATTGGTCCAGGACTCGGCCAAGCCGGGTGCGAGCTTGCCGTCGGCCGAGCGCATCACCAGCGGCTCGAACATGTGCTCGATTACGTTGGCATTGGTCGTAATGTTCTGGAAGTGCGGGTCCATCGACGTCGGCGGGCTGCTCATCGCCAACTTGAAATCCTGGGCCAGTGCCGGGCCCGCCCCGAGCGCCCCGAGCGCCACGGCGGCCACCAGCAACCGCAGCATCTTGTTTGCAATCATCAAGGTCTCCTAGTAAATCAGGCCGTCAGGCCGGGTGGTGGGCAGGTCAGTGCCCAAAACAGTTCTTACCCGCCTTGCGGCCACTATCGGTGCGGTGCTGCAAGCCCCTATCTGGCAATCGCTCATAACGCCGACAGTCCGCACAGTGCCTCGACCAGCATCGCGTTGGACTGGTAAGCCACCATCACGCGCCACTCGCGCCGCGCAGGGTAGAAGCGCTCCAACATCCTTGCACGCAGTTCCAGCCCAAGGGCCGACTTCGGGTCGCCATGCTGGAACAGCCAGTTCTCCGCCCGCACGATGTCGTGGCCGCCGCTCTCGCCGGTGCGCAGCTCCACCAGGCACAGGGTCACGCGCCTGCCCGGCAGGATTTCCGGCAGCGAATAAAACAGGTTGCCCGGCGTTTCCGACTGTGCGTTCTTGCCGTGCGCCGCCTTGTCTTCGGAAATCACGCTGACCTGGGAGAACCAGTTCCGGGTCTGGCTGCCTGCATGGTCGTCGTCGATGAACAGGTCGCAATAACCCCACACGCCGCCGCCGGTGTGGTAGTCGATGATCGCCACGTGTTCGGCCTTCGCGGCGTGCTCGGCAACCAGTTGGCGAAACAGCGTGTTCGACCAGGCCGGTCTGGTGCCGCCGAAAAAAACACCCCTGGGGTTCATATATTGCCCGCCATGCACAGCCTTGGACATGACGTCATGGTTGTCGCCTCCAAGGAACTGCGCTATTGCGCGGTTGTGCGCACTCAGGCCAGGTTCGGCCCAGTCCGGCGGGTCGATGTGCGCCGCGAGTGCCGCGTAATCCGGATTTTCCGGGCGCGGCCGGCTGTGGTCGATTAAATTGCGGTTGAGGTCGATGTTGTCCTCGTTGACGCGCCGGCCCCAGGCGAACCCGTGCGGGTTCATCGCATGGATCAGCAGCACGGCGGTATCTTTCGGCTGCACCCGCTCGAACCAGCGCTCCTGCAGCCAGGCGACGTGGCAGCCGGAACCTGCATAACCCTCAGCGCCGTGGGTGCCCGACACCAGGATCAGCAGCTTCGCCGCGTCCTGCGGCCCGATCCATGCGACATCGGTCACGCAGTCCTCGTCGTGCGGGCCTTGTGCCGTGTTCGTGTGGCTCGACAAAAGGCGCGCGCCACCCTGCTGCACGGCGGCCAGGAACTTGGCGCGCGCCGCGGGGGACGAGGCGGGAAAGTAGCCTGCGATGCGGTCCATGCGGTTTCGGTGTTGTATCTACCGGGGCCTGCTAAAGACAATAACACCGCATCGTATGTAAGCTGGTTTAAAT